>CAMBHV010000085.1 GCA_945867255.1 uncultured Clostridia bacterium | reverse complement strand
GCCGTATAAGCCGAACCGTTATCGGTCCGCCACTGGATTGGCCGTTCCGGTCCTTTATCACCAAAGCGTTTTTCTATTGCTCCAGACATGACATCCTGCACCGTTGCTTTGTCATAACCTCCCGTGTCTGCGGCCCAGTCTATGGCTTCAAGGCAGTCTAGTGCGAACATTATTTGTTTTTTAATTCTTATTTACGTAAGCGTAAACTGACCGCCGTATGTAGCCATCAGACGAGAATTGGTAACTTAGACGCCCATCTGATATAGACGGACATCTAAGTATGGAATTACAGGACTGGCGAAAAGAACCTCGTAAAAACTATTCGAATGAATTCAAACTTCGTATGGTGGAACTGGCATCACAACCTGGAGCTTGTGTTGCACAGATTGCACGTGAAAATGGCGTCAATGATAATGTTATTTTCAAATGGCTCAGGCTCTGGCAGAACGAAGGGCGTGTTTCGCGGCGTCTTCCGGTAACGACCTCTTCTGACACTGGCGTTGAATTATTACCTGTAGAAATAACGCCGGATGAGCAGAAAGAACCTGTGGCGGCCATTGCGCCGTCTTTATCCACTTCCACTCAGACCAGAGTCAGTGCCAGTTCCTGCAAGGTGGAATTCCGTCACGGTAACATGACGCTGGAAAATCCATCGCCAGAGCTGCTCACAGTGTTGATCCGTGAACTGACCGGGAGGGGAAGATGATCTCACTCCCATCAGGTACCCGTATCTGGCTCGTTGCCGGCGTTACCGATATGCGTAAATCCTTCAACGGACTGGGAGAACAGGTACAACATGTGCTGAATGATAATCCCTTCTCCGGTCACCTGTTTATCTTCCGTGGCCGACGGGGTGACACCGTCAAAATTCTTTGGGCTGATGCTGATGGTCTGTGCCTGTTCACCAAACGCCTGGAGGAAGGCCAGTTTATCTGGCCTGCGGTACGTGACGGCAAGGTATCCATTACCCGCTCGCAACTGGCAATGCTCCTCGATAAGCTGGACTGGCGTCAGCCAAAAACATCCAGCCGTAACTCACTGACAATGTTGTAAAAAACTCCTGACCGCATTATAAAAACGGTCATGAGTCAGAAATACCTCATTCGCATCGCAGAGCTGGAAAGGTTGCTCTCTGAGCAGGCTGAAGCCCTCCGTCAGAAAGACCAGCAACTGAGTCTGGTTGAAGAGACGGAAGCCTTCCTGCGCTCTGCACTGACACGTGCCGAAGAAAAGATCGAAGAAGATGAACGGGAAATAGAACATCTGCGGGCTCAGATAGAAAAACTGCGCCGGATGCTGTTCGGTACCCGTTCTGAAAAACTGCGTCGTGAAGTTGAACTGGCTGAGGCTCTGCTGAAACAACGTGAACAGGACAGCGATCGTTACAGTGGGCGGGAAGACGATCCTCAGGTTCCCCGCCAGTTGCGACAGTCGCGCCATCGTCGTCCGTTACCGGCACACCTTCCCCGTGAAATACACCGCCTGGAGCCAGAAGAAAGCTGTTGCCCGGAGTGTGGCGGTGAGCTGGATTATCTGGGGGAAGTCAGCGCTGAACAGCTGGAACTGGTGAGCAGTGCCCTGAAAGTGATCCGCACAGAACGGGTAAAAAAAGCCTGTACAAAATGTGACTGTATTGTTGAAGCACCGGCGCCGTCCCGCCCGATAGAGCGTGGTATCGCGGGCCCCGGATTACTTGCCCGCGTGTTAACGGGAAAATACTGCGAACATCTGCCACTGTATCGTCAGAGTGAAATCTTTGCCCGCCAGGGTGTCGAACTGAGCCGGGCCTTACTCTCCAACTGGGTTGACGCGTGCTGCCAGTTAATGACACCGGTGAATGATGCCCTGTACCGTTATGTAATGAACACCCGCAAGGTTCACACTGATGACACACCGGTAAAGGTACTGGCACCGGGTCAGAAAAAGGCGAAAACAGGGCGTATCTGGACGTATGTCCGGGATGATCGCAATGTGGGTTCGTCATCTCCTCCAGCGGTCTGGTTCGCGTACTCGCCGAACCGGCAGGGGAAACACCCGGAGCAACACCTCCGCCCCTTCCGGGGTATCCTGCAGGCGGATGCGTTCACAGGTTACGACAGGTTGTTCAGTGCAGAACGTGAAGGTGGTGCACTGACAGAAGTTGCGTGCTGGGCCCATGCCCGGCGAAAAATCCACGATGTATACATCAGCAGCAAAAGTGCGACGGCAGAAGAAGCCCTGAAGCGAATCAGTGAACTGTACGCCATCGAGGATGAAATACGGGGATTACCGGAGTCAGAGCGTCTTGCCGTCAGGCAGCAGCGAAGCAAAGTGTTACTGACGTCGCTGCATGAATGGATGGTGGAGAAGAATGGTACGCTGTCGAAAAAATCCAGACTGGGCGAAGCGTTCAGCTATGTACTGAATCAGTGGGATGCCCTCTGTTATTACAGTGATGACGGTCTGGCGGAGGCGGATAATAATGCTGCGGAAAGAGCGCTTCGTGCAGTCTGTCTCGGAAAGAAAAACTTTATGTTCTTTGGCAGCGATCACGGCGGCGAGCGTGGAGCACTGTTGTACGGGCTGATCGGCACCTGCCGTCTGAACGGTATCGATCCGGAAGCGTATCTGCGCCATATCCTGAGCGTACTGCCGGAATGGCCTTCCAACCGAGTTGACGAACTCCTGCCATGGAACGTAGTACTCACCAATAAATAAGCGTCAATACGGTGCTCCGTTGACGCTTACTTATTTACAAAATGGATTACAAGTGTTTATTGCAGTAACAAAAAATGTATGCAAACTAGACTCGGGACATACATTTATATAATAAGGAATAGTGGATATGTTTGCAGCAAAGCCCGAAATCAGTCAAAGATGTATTTCTGGATTCCTCACTACTGGGCCAAATGATGAAAACGCAAATAATAAACCGTCAAGTGATATGCCGAACAGAATCAAACCAGTTGTAAGCGATTCACAAATCGGTATATATTGAACCGCCCCGGGTTTCCTGGAGAGTATTTTATCTGTGAACTCAGGCTGCCAGATCATTATTTCCGATGGAAGCATAATAAGCTTTTTCTGCTTCTGCCGGAGGAGTATGGCCCAGCCTTCCCAGCAATCGTCGATTGTTATACCAGTCCACCCACGTTAGTGTGGCCAGTTCCACTTCTGCACGGTTTTTCCAGCTCTTACGGTGTATTACCTCCGCTTTGTAAAGACCATTGATGCTCTCAGCCATCGCGTTGTCATACGAGTCGCCTGTACTCCCTGTTGATGCCAGTAATCCGGCTTCCTTAAGCCGCTGCGTGTAGGCCAGCGATACATACTGAGAACCTTTATCACTGTGATGGATTGTGCCGGACGGCCGACGGGCCCACAACGCCTGCTCCAGTGCATCCAGCACGAATGTTGTTTCCATGGATGATGAGACCTGCCATCCCACGATGTATCCGGCGAACACATCAATGATGAACGCCACATAAACGAAGCCCTGCCATGTGCTTACCCAGGTAAAATCAGCCACCCACAACTGGTCAGGTCGTTCTGCCACGAACTGACGGTTTACGCGGTCGCCTGCGGCAACGGCTTTCCGGCTGATGGTCGTACGGACCTTTTTACCCCGGAGAACACCGGCAAGTCCCATAACCGCCATGAGACGTGCCACAGTGCATCTGGCCACTCTGATACCTTCCCGTAACAACTGACGCCAGACTTTACGCACACCGTATACCTTGTGATTTTCATCGTATACGCGCTGTATCTCTTTCTTCAGCCAGTCATCGCGCTGCGCACGGGCACTGCGTTTATCCGGATGATGTCGCTGTTGCTGACAATGGTAATACGTTGACGGGGCAATATGCAGTTCGCTGCATACCGGTCCGACCCCGTACTGCTCACGCAGCTTATCCAGCAGTGGCATCATTTTTTCCAGAGGCGGTCGAACTCCGCCTTCGCAAAATAAGCGGAAGCCTGGCGAAGGATATCGTTACTGCGGCGCAGTTCACGATTTTCACGTTCCAGCTCTTTCAGACGCTGACGTTCAGCGGTGGTGAGTCCACCATCACCGCCCCCGGTATCCCGCTCATGCTGGCGAACCCAGACACGCAGAGTCTCCGGCGTACAGCCAATCTTTGGGGCAATGGAACAAATTGCCGCCCACTGTGAGTCATATTCATCCTGACTTTCCAGAACCATACGAATCGCCCGCTGACGGACTTCGGGGGAAAAACGAGTATTTTTAGTCATCCTGTTTACCTCTTTCTCAGGGAGTTTAGTCTCCAGGATTTCCGGGGCGGTTCATATACAGCTGACAGTAATACTCTGAAGGATGGATTGTGTAGCCAAGCCCACATAGGAACTCAACCTTATCGGCCAGGTGCTGACTCGCCGATAACTGTGAGATCATTCCTACAAATCACACTTTCCAACAATAATTACAAATCATTAGAGCATCTGCAAACACGAGCAGAGAATTATCTGAGGCATCGCAAAGCAGAAGAGAATATTCTGCGTTCGACCGTTGAGGGGCTAACTAATCCAGAATCTCCTGTATTCAAACAAACAGCATGGATGGGACATCTGGAGCGTGGCCTTTGGAAAACGGAAACACGCTGGGATGGAAACGACCGCGAGCAGCTAGGCAAAGAGGCTCTTGGCTCAGAGGAGCCAAAACCTGGTTCACCATTTTACGGTAGTCGTGGAGTTAAATTATCCGACAGTGCCCGTTCTGCCTTCTCAATGATGTTGTACGGTTCTGAAGGTCCATTCACAAAAGAACAAGCACTCTCTGGTTTCGAGCTTGCTCAAACTGGCCAAGTGCTGGCTGGAAGGCTAAAGATTCAGGAGCGAGTTAAATTCCGCGCAGACAACCGCATTGATGCTCAGCGTAACGGTACACACTCAACCCGCACACCAACAGGCATGGATCTTTCTCAAGATATCGGCACTATTATGCGTGATCAAGCTGGGCTACCGGTCATGAGCGGAACCTCAGGTTCCTCGTCTGATGCCGCTCTTGCAACACGTTACGCTGCCGAGTATTTTGGTAAAACATGGACTGCTCCTGGCTTGAACCAGACAGAAGGATGCAAAGCTATCTCGGCTCTGTCACATCACTATTTTCGTGCGGAAGGATCCAGCCCCCCCCAATCAATGGCAACAGGCATAAATAAAGTTCGTTGTGATGCAGGAATGAAAGAGAAACATGTAAACACGCTGGATATATTTACACATAGTTATCCAGAAATTTATGCTGGGGTTGCATTGACGATTGCTGGGGCTAGCGGTAATGATGAGCAGGCGATGTATAATGTTACGCAAGAAGCCGCTCATATTCTGCACGAAGCTGAAACCAAAGATTGAACATGTTCTAAGTGAAGAAGCCTGCCCCAGAAGAATATAATCCACATTCCAGGCATTATTGATGAATTTTACAATCAATGCGAAAAAACTGGCATTTATTGTATACTGATTACAGATTCTCCTGAAGGAGAATCTGCCCTGTCTCTTCTGCCTAGCAGTGTTACACCACGATATCTCACCAATCTTTCGTGCCACTATTAATCAATTAGTTAGAGGTGATTAGTGACCTGAGACAGAGCATTAGCGCAAGGTGTTTTTTTGTCCTCTTGCACTAATTTTTTATCTTTACATCCTCCACGCCATGACGGAAGGGGGTTTACGGCTCACCGGATAAAAACATGTCGCCCCTACAGAGAAGCACAAAGCCTTGCAATCCATTGTGAGGCCTTATGTATGTGCGCCGTGACTGGCGCTGTTCTTCAACTGTGGTGGTGAAGAACGACTAAGAGGTGAAAGTCCTCCACACACCCGGTGAGGGGAAGTGTTAGCGGAAGGCAAGGGTGTTCATCGTGAGGTGAAATCTGAAGGAAGCCGGATGCAAAATGCTGGCCTGACGAACAGGAAGCGGTTAAGGCGGCGCAGCGGGGTAAGGTGGCATACATCACCAAAGCCCGATACTCACACGAAACGCTGTGACGTAGAGCCGACATGTAGTAGCACACTGAATTTGGCCACCTGAACAGAGGTGATATGCTCACCTCAGAACAACACAGGTGCTCCAATGAAAAAAAGAAATTTTAGCGCAGAGTTTAAACGCGAATCCGCTCAACTGGTTGTTGACCAGAACTACACGGTGGCAGATGCCGCCAAAGCTATGGATGTTGGCCTTTCCACAATGACAAGATGGGTCAAACAACTGCGTGATGAGCGTCAGGGCAAAACACCAAAAGCCTCTCTGATGACACCAGAACAAATCGAAATACGTGAGCTGAGGAAAAAGCGGCAACGTATTGAAATAGAGAATGAAATATTAGAAAAGGCTACGGCGCTCTTGATGTCAGACTCCCTAAACAGTTCTCGATAATCGAGAAGCTCAGAGCACATTATCTGGTGATAGCACTCTGCCATGTGTGCAGGATTC
>CAMBHV010000084.1 GCA_945867255.1 uncultured Clostridia bacterium | reverse complement strand
CGTGGCGCGCTACCGTGCCATTGATGCAGTGCGCCGGGCGGCACATACCTGCCCGGCGGGTGGCACGCAGGAGATGGAGCGCATGGCAGGCTGCACGGCAGACGAGTATGTTTCTCTGGAACTGGAAGACATGTTCCGCGGCCTGCCGCAGGCAGACCGAACCCTGTTGCTGAGCCGGTATTTTTACGGCAGCACCCCGGCCGAGCTGGCCGTGGCGCACGGGATCAGCGTGGGTGCTGTGAACACACGGGTGGCCCGGGCCCGGCAAAGGCTGGCCCGCCGCCTGCAGGAGAGGAGCGGTGAAAAATGAAAAACGAATACGACGCGCTGAACCGGGCCACGGTGTGCCCGGAGGAATATACACCCATCCCGCTGAGCGGGGCACAGCAAAAGGCACAGCTGGAACGGCTTTTGGCCGGTGCACACGCACAAGCCGGTGCACCGCACACGCACACCGGCGAGGGCCCCGCGCCGGCGCAAAGCCGCCCTGGCGCGCGGGGCGCACGGCGCGGCAGAAAGCGCATGGCCGCCCTGCTTGTGGCGGCGGCACTGGCCTGCTGCGCCCTGGCGGCCGGGGCAGCGGGCGCCTTTGCATGGGGCGGAGATTTTGCAGCCTTTCTGGGCTTTGAAAAGCAGGAGCCGCCCCTTTTGGGCGAACTGAGCCAGGGCCTTGGCCTGACACAGACGGTGGGCGAGGCGTCCATCACGCTGGAAGGCGTATTGGGCGACGGGCACTGTGTGTATATCCCGTTTACCGTCACCGCGCCGCAGGGCACACAGCTGAAAAACGCACAGGAATATCTGTTTGACGTGGCTTCTTTCAGCACGGATGTGCCGGGCGCCACGGCCGTTACCGTGCAGGCTTTGCCCGGTGAGCAACAGGCCGAAAACCAGCTGCGGTTTGTGTTGATGGCCAGCGTATCCGCCCCGCTGAACGGCCAGACGGCGCAGATAGAACTGTGGAATATGTACCACAATTCCGCTTCCGGCGCGGGCGCGCGCATGCACGACGAGGACGCCGTGGTGCCAGGGCATTTCAGCTTTACCTTCCGCCTGGAATACGAGCCCGCGGGCGTCAGCCTGCTGCAGGAGCCTGCCGATGCGGGCTTTGAAAGCGCGCTGGAAAAGCTGGAAATTTCGCCGATCTCGGTATATCTGCAGCTAAAGGCGCCCGTGGCGGCAAGCGAGATGTCTGCCCTGATGGACACGCCCGTGGCCCTGTGCTTTGCGGACGGCACACGGCTGCCCGTTTTGAGCTGGTGGGACATTGAGCAGGGCACGGCGGGCGTACCAAGCACGCGCTTTCAGGCAGACGGCAGCCTGATCATTCGGCTTTTGCAGGCGGTGGACCTTTCGCAGGTGACGGCCGTGGAGGTGAATGGCACGGCCTTTGCTCTGGCATAAGGTTTGACAAACTGCGCGCAGCCTGTTATATTGAACTATATTGAAACGGTATAGTTAAAGGAGGCCGGGCCGGTGTATATCACGCAGGAGACGGATTACGCCATACGCATCGTATACTGCCTTGCAAAAAGCGGCGTGCGGCGTGACGCGCGCAGCATCAGCGAAGAAATGTGCATCTCGCTGCGCTTTGCCCTGAAAATACTGGGCAAGCTGGCACAGGGCGGGCTTGTGTCCAGCTTCAAGGGCAACCGCGGCGGCTATGAGCTGGCGCGCAGCGCAAAGGATATCAGCCTGAAAGATGTGATCGACGTGGTGGAGGGCCCCTGGCGCATGACGCGCTGTGCGGATGACACTTCGGCGTGCAACCGCAGCGCCATGGACACCTGCGCATTTCGCCGTGAGATGTGCCGCATTTCGCAGCGCATCAACGAAGAGCTTGCCGCCGTAAACTTTGCGGCACTTGCAGAAAAAGCATAAGCCGGGCTTCGCACACCCCGGCACGAAAGAAAAAAGGCGCCCTTCAGGGCGCCTTTTTTGAATATGTTATCGTTTGCGCAGCGCTTCCACCAGGCTGGCAACAAGGGCAAGGGCTTCGTCTGACAGGTTTGAAACAGAAAGAGAAACCGCTTTGCTAAAAGCAAAGGCCGGTATGGACCTTGGAACAAAGAAACCGGCAGCTTCCATATTCCAAACGAACGGCGGGCCCGCCATTCGTTTTTTGTGTTTTGCACAGGTTGCACGAGAACCTGCTTGCCTCCCATTAAGAAAGAGAATGCTCCGGCATCATTGAAATGGCAAGTGCAGATATGGCGCACACGGCGCCTGCATGCCGCCAGATGTGCATACGGGGGAAGAAAAAAGCAAGAAAAAGCCAAAAAGCATACACGTCGCCTGGCGTACCATATGCGATTTTTAGCTTTATTTTTTTGTTTTTTCCCTTGACGGCGCGCTTTTTCTGCCCTATAATGCTTATTATGTATCATCATGGCCTTGTGTGCCCATGCGCCAAAAATCTGCCGAAAAACTTTGTGCATTTCGCTGATTTTTCTGCCGGCAAACAGGCCTTTGTAAGCGGTGTTACGAACAAGCGGAACATGCTGAAAAAATAAGGAGTGGTCGCAAATTATGGTGAAAGTCAAGCCCGTACAACTTGGCAAAACCGAGCGCATGAGTTTTTCGCGCATCGATGAAGTCATCGACATGCCCAACCTCATCGAGGTGCAGAAAAATTCGTACAACTGGTTTTTGAAAGAGGGCCTGAAGGAGGTCTTCCGCGATATTTCCACCATCGAGGATTATTCCGGTAACCTCGTGCTGGAGTTCATCGACTATCGCCTGGATTCCCAGCCCAAGTACACCATCAAGGAATGCAAAGAGCGCGACGCCACCTATGCCGCGCCCCTGCGCGTGACCGCACGCCTTCTGAATAAGGAGACGGGCGAGGTGAAGGAGCAGGAGATCTTCATGGGCGATTTCCCGCTGATGACGGATTCCGGCACGTTCCTTTACAACGGCGCCGAGCGTGTGATCGTCTCCCAGCTGGTGCGCAGCCCGGGCGTGTATTTTGGCAAAAGCTACGACAAAACCGGCAAAGAGCTGTTCACCGCCACCATGAACCCCAACCGCGGCGCGTGGCTGGAGTTTGAGACGGATTCGAACGACGTGTTCTATGTGCGCATCGATAAAAACCGCAAGATCCCGGTAACGGTGTTCCTGCGTGCGCTGGGCCTTGGCGACGACGCGAAGATCCGCGATTTCTTCGGCGATGACGAGCGCATCGAGGCCACCCTGGCCAAAGACCCCACCACCAGCGAGGAAGAGGGGCTTTTGGAGACGTACCGCAAGCTGCGCCCGGGCGAGCCGCCCACGGTGGAAAGCGCGCAGAGCCATTTGAACAGCCTGTTCTTCGACGCGCGCCGCTACGACCTTTCGCGTTTTGGCCGCTATAAAATGAACCTGAAGCTGGCGCTGGCAAAGCGCATTGCCGGCCATGTGGCCGCGCGCGACATCATTGCGCCGCTGACGGGTGAACTGCTGGTGGCGGCCGGCGAAAAGGTGACGAAAGATGCCGCCGTGGCCGCCGAGGCCGCCGGCGTAAGCCTTGTGTACCTGACGGTGGACGACAGGGAAGTGAAGGTGTTCACCAACGGCACGGTGGACGCGAAGAATTTCTTCTCGTTCGACCCGGCCGAGTGCGGCATCAACGAGCGCGTCAGCTTTGCCGAGCTGCGCGCCATCCTGGACGAGACGGAAAACGTGGAAGAGCAAAAGGAACTTTTGCGCAAAAACCACGACCGGCTGATTTCGAAAACCGTGACGGTGGATGATATCTTCGCTTCGGTGAACTATCTGAACAACCTGGGCCACGGCCTTGGCACCACCGACGATATTGACCATTTGGGCAACCGCCGTATCCGCAGCGTGGGCGAACTGCTGCAAAACCAGTTCCGCATTGGCTTTTCGCGCATGGAGCGCGTGATCCGCGAGCGCATGACGCTGCAGGCACAGGACATGGAAGTGGTAACGCCGCAGGCGCTGATCAACATCCGCCCGGTGGTGGCCGCGGTGAAGGAATTCTTTGGTTCCAGCCCGCTGAGCCAGTTCATGGACCAGAACAACCCCCTTGCCGAGCTGACGCACAAGCGCCGCCTTTCGGCCCTTGGCCCCGGCGGCCTCTCGCGTGACCGCGCGGGCTTCGAAGTGCGCGACGTACACTATTCGCACTACGGCCGCATGTGCCCCATTGAGACGCCGGAAGGACCGAACATCGGCCTGATCTCGTACCTTGCCACGTTTGCCAGGATCAACGAGTACGGCTTTGTGGAGGCGCCTTACCGCAAGATCGATAAAGAGCGCGGCGTTGTGACGGACGAAGTTGTGTATATGACGGCGGACGTGGAAGACGAATACATCGTGGCGCAGGCCAACGAACCGCTGGACGAGGAAGGCCATTTCCTGCGCGAGCGCGTTTCGTGCCGCTGGCGCGATGAGATTTTGGAAGTGGACCGCAGCCGCGCAGACTTCATGGACGTTTCGCCGAAGATGGTAGTTTCCGTGGCGACGGCCATGATCCCCTTCCTGGAGAACGACGACGCGAACCGCGCCCTGATGGGTTCCAACATGCAGCGCCAGGCCGTGCCTTTGCTTGTGACGGAACAGCCCATCGTGGCCACCGGCATGGAGTACAAGGCCGCGTGCGACTCCGGCGTGTGCGTGCTGGCGAAAAACGACGGTATTGTGGAAAAGGTGACGGCGGACAAGATCATTGTGCGCACGTCCAAAGCCACCACGGATGAATATGAGCTGATCAAGTTCATGCGCTCCAACCAGGGCACATGCATCAACCAGCGCCCCATTGTGGACAAAGGCGAAAAAGTGGTGAAGGGCCAGGTGATCGCCGACGGCCCGGCCACGAAGAACGGCGAGATCAGCCTTGGCAAAAACGCCCTGATCGGCTTCATGACGTGGGAAGGCTACAACTATGAGGACGCCGTGCTGATCAACGAAAAGATCGTGCGCGAGGACGTATACACCTCCATCCACATCGAAGAATACGAGATCGAGAGCCGCGAGACAAAGCTTGGGCCCGAGGAGATCACGCGCGATATCCCCAACGTGGGTGAAGACGCCCTGAAAGATCTGGACGAGCGCGGCATCATCCGCATTGGCGCCGAAGTGACGGCGGGCGATATTCTGGTGGGCAAAGTGACGCCGAAAGGCGAGACGGAGCTGACAGCCGAAGAACGCCTTCTGCGCGCCATCTTTGGCGAAAAGGCGCGCGAAGTGCGCGACACCAGCCTGCGTGTGCCGCACGGCGAGTACGGCATCATTGTGGACGTGAAGGTGTTCACACCCGAAAATTGCGACGAGCTGCAGCCCGGCGTGCGCGAAGTGGTGCGCTGCTACATTGCCCAGAAGCGCAAGATCAGCGTGGGCGACAAGATGGCAGGCCGCCACGGCAACAAGGGCGTTGTGTCCCGCATTCTGCCGCAGGAGGATATGCCGTTCCTGGAAGACGGCACGCCGCTTGACATTGTGCTGAACCCGCTGGGCGTGCCCAGCCGAATGAACATCGGCCAGGTGCTGGAAGTGCACCTTGGCTATGCCGCCAAGGCCCTTGGCTGGAAGGTGATGACGCCGGTGTTTGACGGCGCGCACGAGTCGGATATCCGTGAGATGTTCCGCGAGGCCGGCCTTTCGGAAGACGGCAAGAGCGTGGTGTACGACGGCCGCACGGGCGAAAAGTTCGACAACCCCGTTACCGTGGGTTACATGTATTATCTGAAGCTGCACCACCTTGTGGACGATAAGATCCACGCGCGCAGCACGGGCCCGTACAGCCTTGTTACCCAGCAGCCGCTTGGCGGCAAGGCGCAGTTCGGCGGCCAGCGCTTCGGCGAGATGGAGGTGTGGGCCCTGGAGGCCTACGGTGCCGCCTACACTCTGCAGGAGATCCTGACAGTGAAGTCGGACGACGTGGTTGGCCGCGTGAAGACGTACGAGGCTATTGTAAAGGGCCAGCCCGTGCCGCAGCCGGGCATCCCGGAGGCGTTCCGCGTGCTGATGAAGGAACTGCAGAGCCTTGGCCTTGACATGCGTGTGCAGGACAAGGACGGCAACGAGATCGACATCAAGCAGAACTATGACGACGACGACATGGGCTTCGACCACTCTGACCTTTCCATCGGCGATGACGTGATGGTGGAGAGCGAGCTGAACGACGATTACAGCATCGAGGAAGTGGAAGACGCCGGGGAACCCGATGACGACAGCTTCTCCATGGACGATCTGTTTGCAGACGACATGGGCGACGAAGAATAACACCGGCGCCGCGCGCCACGCCGAATGCATGGCGCGCGGCCGCTTTCACGAAACAGGAACATCGAGAAAGAAAGGGTTCGATCCATGGAATTCAACGCATTCGACTCTATCAAAATCGGCCTTGCCTCGCCGGATCAGATCCGTGAATGGAGCTACGGCGAAGTAAAAAAGCCCGAGACCATCAACTACCGCACCCTGAAGCCGGAGCGCGACGGCCTGTTCTGCGAGCGCATCTTCGGGCCCACGAAGGACTGGGAGT
>CAMBHV010000083.1 GCA_945867255.1 uncultured Clostridia bacterium | reverse complement strand
GAACGTCACGCCCTTGCCGCAGCAATCACATTTTGCCATCGTACTGCACCTCCTCTTTACAAGTAGCTAGAATATAATAACAAATTCTACCGCAAATTGCAAGCTGTTTCTTAAAAAATATCCGTAAAATGTATTCGAATTTTCTTTTTATATGCACAAGGATCGATATGGCGAAATGATTTTTCTCATTTATCCTTTTTTTGAAAAAATTTATACTCTGTGCCCGCACGAATCCGGGCAATATTGGAACGATGCAGCCAGATCACCAAAAGTGCCACAACTGTTGCCCCCACCGTAGCCGTGCTCACATGAGAGGCCGGTGCATGCATAAAAAACTGCTGATATAAAAACGTTACTACCGGATATGCCACGGCACACAGGATGCTGGCAAGGGATACCATTTTTCCGCAGGCAAGCGTTACAAAAAAGATCACTACCAGCGGAATAAGCAGCACAGGCTCCAAGGCAGCAATCGTGCCCGTTGCTACAGAGACAGCCTTCCCACCCTTGAAGCCGAAATAAAGCGGATATACATGCCCGATCACTGCAAAAAAAGCAGCAAGGTACACTCCTATAATAGCGCCACGATAATAGATGGCATCATTCAGGTTGGCCTGAAAAAACCACTTAGCCAAAAGTACGGCCACCACGCCTTTTCCAATATCCCCCACGATGGTCAGTGCTGCCGCACCCTTGCCAAACGTGCGCAACACATTTGTCATTCCCGCATTGTGAGAACCGTAATGCCGGATATCCTTATGGAAGAGCAAACGCGACACTATGATAGAAAAGCTGAGCGAACCCAACAAATACGGAATGACGGCACAGAACAATACATACAGCAGCATGTCTTTCTGATCTGTGAACATGGCAGCCTCCTTTTCTACTCTTACCTTATACTTTTTCGCCCCGCTCACGCACCAAGATGCGCACCGGCGTTCCCTCAAGGCCAAATGCCTCTCGGATTTGATTTTCAATGTATCTTTGATAAGAGAAGTGGAACAGATCTTTTGAATTACAGAAGCATACAAATGTGGGTGGACGTGTGGAAGGTTGCGTCATATAGTACACCTTCAAACGCTTCCCCTTATCGGAAGGCGGCTGCACACGCGCAGTGGCACGCGCCAAAAGTTCATTGAGCACGCCGGTTTTTACGCGAAGTGCGTTGTTATTATCCACAATATGAATCAATTCAAATAACTTATCCACGCGTTGGCCTGTTTTTGCCGAGATAAACAAGATAGGCGCATAGGACATAAAGCTGAAATCATTCTCCAGTGTTTTACGCATCTGTGCCATGGTTTTATCATCCTTTTCCACGGCATCCCACTTATTCACTGCAATGATGCACGCTTTTCCCTGCTCATGCGCAAATCCTGCAACTTTTGAATCCTGTTCTGTAAAGCCTTCCGTTGCATCAATAAGAATCACGCACACACGTGCACGCTCTACTGCCGCCAAGGAACGGATCACACTATACCGCTCTACACCATCCTCCACCTTGCCGCGTTTGCGCAGGCCGGCAGTATCGATAAATGTAAATTTGCCAAATTTGTTATCCACATCGCTGTCCACTGCATCGCGGGTGGTTCCGGCCTCATCGGCTACGATCATCCGCTCCTCGCCCAGGATATAGTTCACCAGGCTGGATTTCCCCACGTTTGGCCGGCCGATCACTGCCACCGGCACGCGCTCGGTGTCTTCTTCCACATGGGCATCCTGCGCAAGATGGGCGCATACAGCTTCCAGTACATCGCCCGTACCGTGCCCATGCACAGAGGAAACAGGGTATACTTCACCCAAACCAAGCGAGTAGAAATCATACAATTCCATTGGTGGCGCGCCCAGAGAATCCACCTTATTCACAACAAGCAGTACAGGTTTTCCCGAGCGCATCAGCATGGTGGCGATCTCAGCGTCTTGTGCTGTCACGCCCGCGCGGATATCCGTTACAAACAGAATTACCGCCGCCGTGTCGATGGCAAGCTGGGCCTGCTGGCGCATATGGCGAAGAAGGCCATCGTCCGTGCCCGGTTCTATGCCCCCGGTATCCACCAGAAGAAAACTTTTATCTTGCCACTCACACACAGCATACAGCCTGTCGCGCGTTACACCCGGCGTATCTTCCACTATGGCCAGGCGCTTGCCGGTCAGCTTATTGAACAATGTGGATTTCCCCACGTTTGGCCGGCCTACGATAGCTACGATCTGTTTTGCCATACCTGTTTCCTTTCCTTATTTACACAATGCTTTCACCAGTGCCGCACCATCCTGCGGCAGGATACGCACACGCACTCCCAGAGCGCGCTCCAGTTCCTTTACAGTGATATCATCCAAAAATTTGTCTTTTTCCTCACGCAGCATCACTTCCGGGATGCCCAACGTGTGGCTTTTCAGCCTGCCCTTTACCTGGCGGATAATATCTGTTGCCGTCACCAGCCCTGCAACGCTTACATTCCCGCCAAAAAAATCATTCTTGATACAATGTACGTGCACATGCACATTGCGATGAAGTCGTTCTAATGTCTGGCACAGAGATGAAATCAGCGGATATGCAAGTTCACCCGTAACAATATCCATGTTTCTAGGCAATAAAGTGCGCTTTTGTCCAGGCAATGCTGTAAGAAAATCATCATGCAAAAGGCGCCACATGCCCACTCCATTTTCCAGCTGTGGGTACCCATCATAATACTCTTCCGGCGGGATGGGGCGTTCAGCCAGCAAGAACCATTCATCTCCCGGGTAAATCAGGCGAACACCATGCTGCGCATGCCATTTATCCCCGAACTCTTCCAAAATGTCAAGCACTTCGCAGGCTGTCTGCTTGTCATAAGGCTGTAAAGGATACAACCCTTCCCGGTAACGGGTAAGGCCGCTTGGCACAGCGGCCACGCTTTTTACTGCCGGATACAGAGTCCCCAGTTTTTCCAGCGTATTCCGCAGCGCGTCACCATCATTGATACCACGGCATAACACAAGCTGGCAATTCATTTCAATGCCTGCCTCGGCAAACCGGGGCAGATATGCCAGTACCTCGCCTGCGTGCTTATTTTTCATCATTTTCACACGAAGCTCGGGGTCCATGGTATGTACCGAAATATTAATGGGTGAGATATGCATCCGGATAATGCGATCCACCTCATGTGCATTTAAATTGGTAAGCGTGATGTAGTTCCCAAATAAAAAGGAAAGGCGCTCATCATCATCTTTGAAATACAGGGTCTCCCGCATGCCTTTCGGCATCTGGTCAATAAAACAGAACATGCATTTATTCTTGCACGAATGCTTTTTATCAATCAGATAACTTTCAAATTCGCACCCCAAGGGGGCATATTCCTCTTTTTCTACATGGACATATTCCAGCCTTGCGCCTCGCATCACTGCCAGTTCCAACGATGCGCCCTGAGAATAGAACTCATAGTCCAGCATATCGTTGATTTCATTGCCGTCCACGGAAAGCAGCATGCATCCGGACAGGCCCAGCCGCTGTGCGGGAGTACCTTTTTGCGCACCTGTAATCTTTACCGCCATAGCCCTGCTCTCCTTTTACAGCCGAATAAAAAACGAAGGGAAGGACATACATCCTTCCCTTCCTGTTTTCGGGAAGCTTTTAGGCTTCCGTTTTCACGATTTCCTTGCCCTTGTAGTAGCCGCAGTTGCCGCATACCTGATGGGGAAGTTTATACTCACCGCACTGCGTGCACTTCGTCAGCGTGGGCGCGGTCAGCTTCCACACAGAGGAGCGACGTTTATCGCGTCTTGCCTTGGAAACCTTTCTCTTGGGTACTGCCACTGTAAGCACCTCCTCATGTGTGATTCATTCAGACAGCAGTTGTTGCAATATAGCAAGCCTTTCATCCACCGCACCGCCGCTGGTTTCATGTTTGCAAGAACACGGTTTTCGGCAGCCGCAGACCGGGCACAGCCCTGCGCAGTCTTCCCTGCACACCAGAACCGGTGGCACATGCAACACCACTTCTGTGTACAGCAAAGCCTTTGTATCCAACCTACCCTCCGGCGTAAATGTCAATTCGGCATCTTCGTCGTTCAGGTCGGCCTCACGGATCGCAAAGGTTTCAGAAAAGGAGAATTCGCGCGTGCATTCAGAAAGGCAGCGGGCGCATTCAAACTGAAGCACGACCACCGCCTGATACTCAAGTTCCAGCACCGCACCATGCAGCACAGCAGAAAATACCGCGTGCACAGGGCCTGCCAACGTGTAGCCCGGGAAATCCTCCCCGGTAAGATCCACCGTTTCTTCACAATGAATAGGCCCATCATATCGGTTGAACAGGCGCCGGACATCAAGCAGCATACGCATACTCCCCTAAGGTTGCTTGTCTATTATAAGCGTTCCAATATGGTTTGTCAAGCACTTTCGCCCTGCAAAAGCGCAAAAAACACACAAAGGCAGAAGGCCCGCAATTGCGGGCCTTCTGCCCTGCCGTATGGTCTCAAAAAATGTCGCTTACACGAACTGTTTTACGCTTTCCGGAAGGGCTTCCATATCGGCGGAAACGGTAATCACCATTTTCACACCGTCACCGGTAAGAGCCGCCAACTTCGGCAAAAGCGCACCCAGAGCCTCCAAGTCGTGGTGGCCCAGTTTCAAGATACCGTCCAGGTATACTTCTACGATATCATAGTTTCCTGCCAGCACGCCGGCAACAAAACCGTACAACATGTCGTAACCATCAATACCATATTCGTCCACGTCGATCAGGCGCGCAGAGTGGTCGATATCATAAGTAAGCTTCATGGATTTTTCGATGCAGACGATGTTGCCCGGAGTAGTTTTTGCAGAAGCGTTGATCATGTCGATCATTTTCTTCGTTTTACCGGAGCCTTTGCTGCCAACAATCAATTGAATCATAGGGTTGACCTCCTTGTATTTTACACACCGTCCGGTGCTTGGAGCCATGTTAAATAAAAATCTGATTCAGCGAAGCTTGGCTTCCAGCTCCGCTTTCTGCGCCTCGTACCCGGGTTTGCCCAGAAGAGCAAACATATTTTTCTTGTAGCTCTCCACGCCGGGCTGATTGAAGGGGTTTACACCCAACAGATAACCTGAAATCGCGCAGGCCTTTTCAAAGAAATAAATCAGATATCCCAAGTTTCTTTCACAGAGGCTTTCCACTTCCAGAACAATATTGGGCACGCCGCCATCTGTGTGGGCCAAGATAGTACCTTCCATCGCCTTGCGGTTCACCACGCTCATATTTTGCCCGGCCAGGAAATTCAAGCCGTCAAAATTGGCCTCATCGGGTTCAATATAAAGGTCTTCCGCAGGTGTTTTGATATCTACTACCGTCTCAAACAGAATGCGCGAACCATCCTGGACATACTGGCCCATAGAATGCAAATCTGTAGAAAACACGACGCTGGCCGGGAAAATACCCTTCTGGTCTTTGCCTTCACTTTCGCCGAACAGTTGCTTATACCATTCGTTCATCATAGCAAATGCCGGCTCATAACTGGCAAGTAATTCCACGGTTTTCCCTTTGCGGTACAGAATATTGCGCGCTGCTGCATACCGATAACACTGGTTCGCCTCTGTGCATTCAGCCAGTTCTTCACGGGCCTGCGCTGCGCCCTGCATCAGTGCATCGATGTCACAACCTGCCACCGCAATCGGCAAAAGGCCTACGGCTGTCAGCACGGAATAGCGTCCGCCCACATCATCCGGCACCACAAATGTTTCATATCCCTCTTTGTCTGCCAGTTCTTTCAGTGTGCCACGCGCTTTATCGGTGGTGGCAAAAATACGCTGCCGCGCACCTTCTTTTCCATACTTCTTTTCCAGGATACTACGGAATACGCGGAACGCCAAGGCCGGCTCTGTAGTAGTGCCGGATTTAGAGATGATATTAACAGAAATATCCTTGTCCTCGCACAGATGGATAATGCTTTGCAGATAAGAAGGGCTGATGGAATTGCCTACAAAAAAGATTTGCGGGGTATCCGTGCAGGTCTCGTTATACAGGCTGCCTTTCAGCGCCTCGATCACGGCACGGGCGCCCAGATAACTGCCACCAATGCCAATTACTACAAGCACTTGACTGTTTGCCTGGATTTTTTTTGCCGCAGCCTTGATACGTATAAACTCTTCTTTATCATAGTTTTCAGGGAGATCTACCCAGCCAAGAAAGTCGCTGCCCGGGCCTGTTTTCGAATGCAAAGTTTCATGCGCCAAGGCTACTTGCGGGAAAATCGCCGAAAATTCACTATCACTGACAAACCTTGAAAGGTGTTTGCCATTCATCGTAACGCTCATGCGTACGCCTCCGTTTCCAGTTATCGGGAACGCCCGATTGCTTGGTACTATTATGGCATACCGACACAAAAATGTAAATACTATTTGCAGCGAAAAACAGGCCTGTGTAAAATGAAAGATTTTCAAAATCAACATCGAAACGCTAAAACTCCCGGGGCCGCAACATATGTGCCCCGGGGCAAATCAAATAGTTGTCACTGCCGGCAGCACCAGCCATCATG
>CAMBHV010000082.1 GCA_945867255.1 uncultured Clostridia bacterium | reverse complement strand
AGATATGACGGACGGAACGCTGTATGCACGCATGAGAGGAGAAAAGCCTTTTACAGCATGGGAAATGGTGAGGATAGCGCGGATACTGAACATTCCGCTGGGAGAAATTGGCGAGGTCTTTTGTGGCCAGGATATGCGGCGCGGAAAAAGCGCGGAGTTGGAACGGGCGGCAAAACAGGCGGTTGAAAGGCAGAGACGAAAGGCACAAAAAGCGCTGAAAGAAAGGGGTTTGGCGTAATGCTGAGAAGGACAGGCGCGGTTTTGCTGGCGGTGATGGGGCTGGCAGTGCTGGGCGGTGCGGAAATCTGGGGCCAGACGGCGCTGCGGCTGGGCATTGCCGGTGTGCTGTGGGGCTTGGCAGGAATTGCCGCGCAAGAAACAAAAAAAGACCGCGCGAGTGGTAGGAACACCCGCGCAGTCAGCGCAAATAAAAATATTTACATACACACTATACCACAACGAAAGGCGGGAAACAAGTGACAGACGATACATTTGAAAGCCGCCTTTCGTGGGAAAAACAGGTGGAGTTCTGCCTGTACAAATTGAGCGAAAACGGCGCGTACCCAATCAGCCTTGGATGTGTGAGCCGGTACCAAAGCCCGGCAGAGGTCCCGCTGGAGCAGAGGGACAAGCTGCTGGGACAGCTGCGAGCGGAACGCCGGGCGCTGGAACGAATGGGACCGGAAGCCTATTTCCGGAGCGTCAAGCTGGTGACAAAAATCAGCGCATATGACAAGGCGCTGGACAAGCTGACGGACCGGATGCTGGAAGAGAACACCGACGATGTGAGGATCACATGGGCAGATTTTAGGCAAATGGTGGCGCAGGCCGTAGATGAACTGGCGAAAGAGGGCGGGCTATGAAGCTGACGCAGGAGCAGGCGGATGCGCTTTTGGCGGCAAGTAAGCGGCCGGGGCGCGGCGCGTATATGTACATGATAAATGCCAGCAACAGCCTGATGGCGCAGCTGATGGCACAACGCAAGAGTGCACTTGGAATCCCGCAGCAGTTTCCCATGTCGGACAAAGAGCGGATGCTGTTTGAGTGGGAACTTCTCAGTGAGGAAACGCAGCACAAGCTGCTGGGGCTTTTGGAGATCCGAAAGAGGCGCGAGCAGGACCAGAGAGAGAAACGGGCAAAAGGGCGCGGACGAGCCGCCGGTGTGCGCGAAGAGAAAAAGGAGCAGGAAATGACGATTTATAAAAAGTTGTTGGAGCTGCGCCCGGAGTTTGAAGGGCACAGCGCCGAAGAATTGGCGAAAGACGGGATGGCGTGCCCGGAAGAGCTGAGCGAGGAACTGTTTGGAGAGCGCATGTACTGCGAGGCCGAGCAAAAGACGCCGGGCGTTTGCCGGAATTGCCAGCGGCAGTTTCTGGCCGCGAATCTGCCGGAAAGGGGGAATCGCAGATGACGGGAGCAATGTGTCCGACGGAAGATGTGGAACAGATCCAGCTGTTTCGCTGGGCAGAGTGGCAGGCGTGCAAGTACCCGGTGCTGGAGATGCTCTATCATGTGCCGAACGGCGGGAAGCGCGGTAAGGCGGAAGCCGGCCGCTTTCGGGCCATGGGAGTGAAGGCCGGTGTGCCGGACGTGTTTTTGCCGCAGCCGTTCGTGGAAAAGGGCGGCGTGCTGAAATATGCGGGACTGTACATTGAAATGAAACGTACCAAGGGCGGCACGGTAGAGCCGGAACAGAAGAAATGGATTCGTGATCTGCGCGGGCAGGGATATGCCGTGGAAGTGTGCAGAGGCTGGGAAGTAGCGGCCGCAGTCATCATGGATTATTTGGAAGGGCGATACAGCCCGATCTATAAGGAGAGTTAAAAATGGGATTTTACATCAAAGTGAATCCGAAGCCGGAGCAGTATTTCCGGCTTGAAGAGGTGGGACGGAAACTGAAACGTCCGGCAGATAAGGCGTTGGAGAAGATTGTGAATGAGCACTTAGATGAAATTCTTGACAGTGTGAAAATTGAAGCGGAAGCAGGACCGAAACCCATCGACTGGGGAAGTTGGAAGGCAAGAGGATGAGCGAAAGAGGCGGCGCGGTGAACATCGTGCCGCCTTTGCAGCAGATGGCGGAAGGAGCGAAAGAAGGTGAAGGGACAAACATGCTTCACAGATGAAATTACAGTGGATGGTTTTTGTGGTGGCGGTGGGTGGAGTACAGGCTTTGAACTTGCAATAGGTCGTCCCGTGGACATTGGAATCAACCATGATGCCGCTGCTATCGCTATGCACCGAAAGAACCATCCGTATACCAAGCATTACAACGAGAATATTTGGGAAGTAGACCCGAGAGAGGCGTGCGCTGGACGACCGGTAGGGTGGGCTCATTTTTCGCCAGATTGTAAGCATTTCAGTCGGGCGAAGGGCGGAAAGCCTGTAAGCAAAAAGATTCGAGGCTTGGCATGGGTTGTAATCAAGTGGGCAGGCACGGTACAGCCAAGGATTATCAGCATGGAAAACGTCATGGAGTTTACAACATGGGGGCCGTTGATTTCGGCCCGTGACAGAAAAACAGGGCGTGTACTCAAAAAGGATGGTTCGGTGGCGGAGCCTGGTGAGAGAGTGCCATACAATGAGCAGCGGCTCGTGCCGGATAAGCGCAGGGCGGGAGAAACATTTCGCAGATTTGTTCGGGAACTTCGCGCCATGGGATACATTGTGGAGTGGCGAGAGTTGACAGCATGTGATTATGGCGCACCAACTACGCGAAAACGCTTTTTCCTGTTGGCCCGAAGGGATGGGCGGCCAATCGTATGGCCGAAGCCGACACATGGTGATCCACACAGTCAAGAAGTGAGGAGCGGAGCCCGCCTTCCGTGGCGCACAGCGGCGGAAATCATCGACTGGTCGAAGCCATGTCCATCCATCTTTGAGAGAAAAAAGCCGCTGGCAGAGAACACCATGAAGCGGATTGCACATGGCATACAGAAGTTTGTGTTGGACAATCCAAGCCCTTTTTTGATGGGGAGAAATCAAAATGAGAGTTGGGCACCGACGTTGATTCAATATCATACCGAGCAGCATGATGGAGAGCACAGAGGACAAGGGCTGGGTGTGCCCCTTCAGACAGTAGACGCATCAAATCGATATGCGCTAGCGGCTGCGATTGTGGTTCAGCTGAATCGAAATTGTATTGGGCAGGATGTCAGAGAGCCGCTGCGAACTGTGACGGCAGGGGCAGGCCATTTTGCGGATGTGCGGGCATTTTTAATCAAATACTACGGCAATGGGAGCGAACACAGCGTTGAAGAGCCGTTGGACACCATCACAGCAAAAGACAGATTTGGGTTGGTGGCCGTGAAAGGCGAGCAATATCAGATTGCAGATATAGGCTTGAGGATGTTGTCACCGCGTGAGCTATACAATGCCCAAGGATTCCCGCCGGATTATGAGATTGAAGTCGATTGTAACGGCAAAGCATATCCCAAAAAGGAGCAGGTAGCAAGGTGTGGCAATGCTGTACCACCACCGTTTGCGACTGCGCTTGCAAAGGCAAACGTTCCGGAATGGTGCAAAACAGAAATCTGTACTATGCACGAGTGGATGGATCACGTAGCAGGGTGAAAGGAAGAAGGGCAAAAAATGACGTATAAAGAGTTTATCGAAAACAAAATTGACATTGCACCTTTGTCCGGGATTGATGTGGATGAAAAAGAAATCAATTCTGCGCTGAAACCGCACCAGCGTGTGAGCGTTCTCTGGGCGCTGCGTGGCGGCCGGCGAGGGATTTTTGCGAGATTTGGCTTGGGAAAGACTGTGATGCAGTTGGAGTGGTGCCGGATATTGCAAAAGCACGAGGGCGGACGGGCTCTGATTGTGATGCCGCTGAACGTATTGCCGGAATTTCGGGCAGATGCAGCGGACATACTGGGCATGGCGCCGCCACCATACTGCCGCACAATGGCTGTGAAGTGAAAGCCTGCACAAATCCAATTATACTGACAAACTACGAGAGGGTGAGAGATGGGGACATCGACCCGAAGGCTTTTACAGCGGTGAGCCTAGATGAAGCGGCTACGTTGCGCAGCTTCGGAAGCAAGACCTATCAGGAGTTCATGGTCAAGTTCAAGGGAGTGCGGTACAAGTTGACCAATACGGCTACACCCAGCCCGAACCGCTACAAAGAACTGATTCACTATGCAGGATTTTTGGAAGTGATGGACACAGGGCAGGCTTTGACACGTTTTTTCAAACGCGACAGCACAAAGGCCAACAATCTGACGCTGTATCCCGGACGAGAGAGGGAGTTTTGGATTTGGTGTGCGTCTTGGGGACTGTTCCTGCAAAAGCCGTCTGACCTGGGATTTTCGGATGTCGGATATGACCTTCCGCCGTTGAATGTGCACTATCACAAGCTGGAAAGTGTGCAGCGCAAAGCGGAATTTGATATGGACGGACAGATGAAGCTGGGGCATGATGCGGCCATGGGGCTGGCCGATGCAGCCAGAGAAAAGCGGGACAGCATTGACATCCGCACGGCAGAGACCGCGCGCATTGTACAGCAGAACCCGGATGAGCATTTTGTGATCTGGCATGACTTGGAAGATGAACGTCGGGCATTGAAACGAGCCATTCCGGAGATGGTGGACATTTACGGAAGTATGGATCTGGAAACAAGAGAGCAGCGTGTTGTGGATTTTGCGCAGGGACGGACGCGACTGTTTGGGACGAAGAAGAGTTTATCGGGGTCCGGGTGCAATTTTCAGCGGTATTGCCATCGAGCTATCTTTATGGGAATTGACTATGAGTTCAACGATTTTATCCAGGCAGTACACCGGATATATCGGTTTTTACAGACGGAACCGGTGACCATTGACATTCTCTACATGGACACAGAAGGAGAAATTCTTCTCGCGCTCAAGCGAAAATGGAAGCAGTATGAAGAATTAAGCACGAAAATGGAAGAGATTATCCGTGAATACGGGTTGGGTAGTTTGGCACTTGAGAGCCTAAAAAGAACGATTGGATGTGAACGAGTGGAAGTAAGAGGCACGAATTACACGGCCATACACAATGACTGTGTGGAAGAAGTACGAACATGGGCAGAAAACAGCATTGATTTGTATGTGACCAGCATCCCGTTTGGCAATCATTATGAGTACAGCCCGAGCTATAACGATTTCGGCCACAATCCGGATGACGCAGCATTTTTCGAACAGATGGATTACCTGACACCGGAGATGCTGCGGACGCTGAAGCCGGGACGGGTGGCGGCGATCCACGTGAAGGACCGTGTGCAGTTCGGAAATGTGACAGGCATGGGGATGCCGACCATCGAGCCGTTTCACGCAGACTGTATTGCGCATTTCATTAAACACGGATTCGCCTATTTTGGAATGATTACGGTGGTCACGGACGTGGTGCGAGAAAACAACCAGACATATCGGCTGGGATGGACAGAACAATGCAAGGATGGCACAAAGATGGGCGTTGGATGCCCCGAATACATACTGTTGTTTCGGAAATTGCCCACAGACCATAGCAAAGGTTATGCGGATGTACGAGTGAGCAAAAGCAAGGACGAGTACACACGGGCGCGATGGCAGATTGACGCGCATGGCTTTTGGAGATCCAGTGGAGACAGGCTGTTCGGACGGGAAGAACTGGAGCGGGTGCCGATATCGAAGCTACAAAGCGTTTATCGCAAATACAGCAGGGATACCGTGTACAACTATGAAGAACACGTGAAGCTGGCGGAAAATCTGGACAAGGATGGACGGCTGCCATCGACGTTTATGGTGGTCGCTCCGGGAAGCTGGGATGAAAGCGTATGGGATGACATTAACCGGATGAGAACACTGAATACAAGCCAGAGCCAACGGCGCCAGCAAATGCACGTTTGCCCGTTACAGCTGGATATCGTGGAGCGGTTGATTGAACGCTATTCGAATCCGGGAGAGTTAGTGGCTGACCCGTTCGCAGGACTTTTTACAGTGCCATATATGGCGCTGAAGATGGGACGCTGCGGGAAAGGTGTGGAACTGAATGCGGATTACTTCCGGGACGGTGTTGGATACTGCGAGAGCGCGGAAGCGGAGCAGGAAACGCCGACACTGTTTGATTTGATCGGGTGACGAGATGAAAGAAGAAATACAGGCGGCTTTGGAGATCCTGCGCAGAACACAGAATCCATTTACACCGGGCAGCGCGGAACACTGGGCTTTACATGTCATGCTGGAAGCGTTTGAAAAGGGGGAGCGGAACAATGCCGATCAAAAATTATACGACAAAAATCGATGTCTTTGAGAGCCTCGGGGAGATCCAGGGGGCGCTGGCAAAGAATGGGGCGCGGAAGATCATGGTCGACTACGACGACAACGGACGGCCGTGCGGTATCACATTTGGCCTTCAAACGGCACAGGGGGGAATGCTCTTTCAGCTTCCGGCCAATACGCCGGGCGTAATCGCGGCGTTTCAACGGCAGAAGATCAAGCCGGATGCAGAACAGGCAGAGCGCACTGCATGGCGCAATATCCGCGACTGGATTCTCGCACAAATGGCTTTCGTGGAAGCTG
>CAMBHV010000081.1 GCA_945867255.1 uncultured Clostridia bacterium | reverse complement strand
ATGTGGCGGCAGTATTTCCTCGGCACATGCCGCTTTCAGTGCGGGTACCAGACTTTCCAGTACAAGCGTTGTTTTCCCGCTGCCGGATACGCCGGTTACCACTGTAAGCCGGCCCTTGGGGATATCCACCGAAAGAGGTTTTACGGTGTGAATGGCGTTGGTGGCAAGATGCAGCCTGCCTTTTTCAAAAATATGTTTCGCTGCGGCACGCGGGCGCGCAGGCGCAGCCGCTGTGAGGGAGAGAAACGGCCCTATCACCGAATCAGGGCTTTTCATAATGTTTTCCACTGTGCCCTGAGCGATTATGTGCCCACCGTCCGCGCCGGCCTGAGGGCCCATTTCAATCAGCCAGTCTGCCCGGGAAAGCACTTGGATGTCATGGTCTACCAAAAGCACGGAGTTACCGTCTGCTACAAGGTCTTCCATCACCCCGGCCAGTCCGTCCAGATTGGAGGGGTGCAAACCGATGGAAGGCTCATCCAGCACATATAACACGCCGGTGGTGCGGTTGCGCACCGCGCGCGCCAGCTGCATGCGCTGGCGTTCACCTGTGGAAAGGGTAGCGGCGGCACGGCTCAAAGCAAGATAGCCAAGGCCCAACTGCCGGAGGCGTGTGGCAGATATTTGGAAGGACTCACAAATGCTCTGCGCCATAGGGCGCATTTCTTCCGGCAGACTGGCAGGCACGCCTTCCACCCATGCGGAAAGCCGGTCAAGCGGCATGTCGCACGCCTCGGCCAAGCTGATGCCGCGCAATTTTGGAGCCCGGGCTTCTTCACAAAGACGTGTGCCGCCGCACGCGGGGCATACGGTTTCTTTCAAGAAGCGTTCCACCCGTTTCATGCCCTTTTCGTCTTTTACCTTTGCCAGGGCATTTTCCACCGTATAAACGGCATTGAAATAAGTAAAATCCAGTTCTGCGGCCTGATTAGAGTTTTTTGCTTTGTAAAAAATGTGCTTTTTTACGGCCGGGCCGTTGTAGACGATGTCTTTTTCCTGTGGCGAGAGCTGGCAGAATGGCAAATTTGTGCGCACGCCCATTTCCCGGCACACGTCTGTCATCAAAGACCACATCAGCGTATTCCAGGGAACCACAGCACCTTCATCGATGGTAAGGGATTCGTCCGGCACCAGAGTGGATTTGTCTACGGTGCGCACGATCCCTGTGCCGCCACAGGTACGGCATGCACCTTCACTGTTGAAAGCAAGTTGTTCTGCGGAAGGAGGAAAAAAGTGTGCGCCGCACACGGGGCAAACCAGCTGCTGGCCGGCTGCCACTGCCAAAGTGGGTGGCAAAAAATGCCCGTTCGGGCATCGGTGGCTGGCAAGGCGGGAAAACATCAGGCGCAGCACATTCAACAGTTCGGTGCCAGTGCCAAATGTGCTGCGGATGCCGGGCACACCGGGGCGCTGGTGCAAGGCCAGCGCGGCGGGAACATACAAAACTTCATCCACCTGCGCCCTTGCCGCCTGTGTCATGCGCCGGCGCGTATAGGTGGAGAGCGCATCCAGATACCGCCGCGAGCCTTCGGCATACAGCACACCCAGTGCCAAGGAAGATTTGCCCGAACCGGATACACCGGCAATGCCGGTGATGCAGTTTAAAGGGATATTCACATCAATGTTTTTCAGGTTATGAACCCGGGCACCCCGAACCTGGATGGCCTTTGGCGCTGTATTTCGTTTTGCCATGAAAAATTTCATCCTTTCATATAACGGCACATCTGGCAGAAAAAAGAACAGCTGACACGGGCGAACAGACGCTTGCGGCGGCGTGCAACAATGCAACGTGATAGATGTCCCGCCGAAATGGCTTGGATAAACCGGAATTTATCGTTTGATTTTTTCTGTAACAACGGCAATGCTTATGCTCTCCGTGCCAAATCCTACCAATACACTTTCCGCAGTTGGAATAGCACCAGAACACAATCATTATTATTCCGCAGATAGAATCATAGCAGCAATTGTTGCGTAGCCAAAAGGGGAAACCTTTACCAAAGTGATAAGGAACATTAACGCGCATAGGATGATGGGCAACGCTCACAGTACATTTTTTGCGCTTTTTAATTTCACAGCAGAACCCCTTTCCAACTCTCAGCAGGCCTCTCTGCTGTTTTAGTTATACCATAAAAGAAAGCAGATATTTATCTGTACAATGTGTTTGGCTTCGGTGAAATGCTGAGGATTGAAGGCAGTGTTCAGAAATCATATGGGGTTAAACAGAATATTTTTGTATTTTTCAAACAATCGCCCAGGAATAGGAATGCGCCTCCTTGTAATCGGAAAGCGGCCTGAAAATGAAAAGTCCGTTTTTCGATCAAACAGTTCGAAAAACGGGCTTCATTCATTATGGTGCTGCTGACCGGACTTGAACCGGTACGGTGTTTCCACCGAGGGATTTTAAGTCCCTTGCGTCTGCCGATTTCGCCACAGCAGCAGAGCGGTATCCGGCACATCAATAATAAGGATGGTGCCGATAATAAATCTTACAATAAATGAATCCGCTTGTCAACCGGGGACCTATTTTATTCCGGTGAGCCCTGTGCATAAAATGGGGTTTGTGATATAATCAAACCTGCAAAGTACGAAAGGAGTGGATGCCATGCAAGAATATGTGGTAACAAAAGGCGGTATGCGCCTGGATGCCTTTTTGCATGAAGTGGCATCCTGTTTGCCTGCAGGGGCTTTGCACCGGTATTTACGTGAAAATAAAATCAAGGTGAACGGGAAAAAACTGCCTCTTTCGGCGCGTCTTGAAAAGGGAGACGTGGTGCGGCTATATCTTCCGCCCGCGGTGGCACATGGGCCGAAATATCTGGCGGCCAAGCCATATTTTACGGTTGTATACGAAGATGATCAGGTGTTGATAGCGAATAAGCCAGCGGGGCTTGTGGTACAGGATGAAACAGGTGCGCAGATGGATACCCTTTTGAACCGTGCCAGAAGGTATCTATATGAATCCGGGTGGCTGCACGGCAATGAAAATTGGTTGCCACAGCTATGTCACAGGTTGGATACCGGCACCAGCGGCCTTGTGATCCTTGCAAAAACACCCGCTGCATTGGAACAAATGACAGAACTTATCCGTACACGTGCGGTGCAAAAGGAATATTTGTGTGTGACATTGGGGGCGCCTGCAGCCAAAAGGGCGGAGTTGCACGCTTTTCTTGTAAAAGATGCGAAACATGGTATCGTACGGGTGAAAGATACGCCTGGCGCTGGCGCGAAAGAAATCATAACGCGGTACGAAACATTATGTACAAGTGGGAAATTAGCTCTTCTGCGTGTACAGCTTGTGACAGGCCGTACGCATCAGATTCGTGCACACCTGGCAAGTATCGGCTGCCCGATTTTAGGCGATTCCAAATATGGTGTGGCCAGTGAAAACCGTGCTTACCGGTTCAAATATCAGGCACTGTGCGCATATTGTTTGCGTTTTCCTGTGCTTCCGGTGCCCAGCGCTTGTGCGGGCCTTACCGAGAAGGTTCTGCTTGCAGAAGAACCATGGTATGCACGCCAGATCCGGCAGGGAGAATTGTTTTAAACTTGTGGTTATCATATGCGGAAAAGAGGGCTATTGTATGACGGATTGGAAAAAATGCCTGAAAGAATTTTGTAAGCATAACGCAGGGGAAGTACAGCGCCTTACTTATGAGCTGTGCGCAATCCCTGCGCCCACAGGCAATGAGAGGCGTCGCGCGCAGTACTGCCTTTCTTATTTGCGAGGGCACGGCGCACAGGCATACTTGGATGAAGCGGGAAATGTAGTATTTCCTTATGCATGTGACGGGCCGGAAAAAGTGCTTGTCTTTGCGGCTCATATGGATACCGTGTTTTCGGAAGATACGCCGCTATGCGTGCGTGAAGAAGGAGAAAAGGCATTTTGCCCCGGTATTGGGGATGACACGGCCAATCTTGCTGTGCTGCTGGTGTTGGCGGCATGGTTTGCGCAGAATGCGCCACGTACGAAGCAGGGCGTTGTATTTGTATGTAATGTATGCGAAGAGGGCCTTGGCAACCTGAAGGGTACTCGTGCATTGATGCAGCAGTGGGCCGAGCGTACCCGGATGTTTCTTTCGCTGGACTGTACGTGTGAAGCTGTGTTTCATCGTGCAGTAGGCTCCAAGCGATATCGCGTTACGGCACACACCGAAGGCGGGCATTCCTTCAGCGCATTTGGTAATACAAGTGCCATTGAGGTGATTTCTCATCTTGTAGAGAACATTTATTCCATTCAGGTGCCACGCCATGGGCAAAGTACCACGACTTACAATGTGGGCTTGATTGAGGGCGGCACTTCTGTGAATGCCATTGCACAGACAGCTGCCTGCGTATGCGAGTTTCGCAGCGACGATGAAGTGTGCATGGCGCAGATGGAACAGACATTTGAAAAACTGTTTGCACAGGCACGGGAAAAATGCCTTTCTCTGGATGTAGAGCTTCTGGGTACCCGCCCGGCTGGCAAGAACGTGCCAGAGGACGAACAGGCCAGACTCACTGCCGTGTGCGTGGATGCAGTGACGTCTGCATTTGGGCAGCCCCCGCGCCTTTCCAGTGCCAGCACAGATTGCAATATTCCACTCTCCATGGGGATCCCCTCTGCGTGCTTTGGCTGCCTTGTGGGCGGCGGGGCGCATACGCTGGAAGAATGGATTCAGCCCGACAGTTTGGGCCCCGGCCTTTTGGCAGCAGCGCTGACGCTGGAAAGCTTGCTTTAATATGTGTTTGTCATATATTTTGCGATGAATAGAAAGATTCTGTAAATGTTTGAAAGTTGATATGTCTAATATACATAACGCGGTGAGCTGTTAGGCTCACCGCGTTATGTTATCTGAAAGCTTTCGTGCACAGCATGTGGCAGCCTACACGCGTGCCGGAGCAGGGGGGAACACGTTGTCCCCGTTTTCGGGCAGGCTTTGCAGCACAGGTGCACATGTGCGCTCTACACAATACCAGAGATAATCCATGTCTTTGAACTGTTCCAAGTTCACTTGTAAAGCGCCGGGGCTTGTTTTTTCCAACATGTGAAGCGCCAGCATCAGGGGCGGCGTTTCGTCCAGTCGAAGTTCTATGCGCCCACCGGCACAGAATATCAGTTTTAAAATGCGGGATGAACTTTCTTCCAGAAAATGCAACGCCAGGCGTAGCACGGGGCGGCCGTCTTCATCTTGCGTAAAATGTGCCTGTACAGCGGTATCAAACAAATTTCCACCTGCATCCAGCTGGAAATGAGTGGTGGCCCCGGGGATGAAGAAAATCTTCTGACTTTCACCGGTTGCCTGCCATAACAAAGCATATCCATTTTCCTGTACTTCCAGGCGGATATTTTCTACACCTTTTGGGTAATAATCGTTCATTACGGCCGTCACCATGGGCAATAGGCTTACGGCATTTTTTGCAAAGCGATACGTGGTGCCGCAAAATTGCGTCAGGATGGTGTCCTCGGCGGGCATGAGATGAAACAGAAACGTGCGCCATGACGCTTTCAGACGCAAAATCCAGCCCATATCATGCGGAAAGGCGGGCACATACTGCCCAAACTTCAGGTTCTGAAGGCAGAAATCAAGGCGAGCCTGAGCACGGTGCGATTTTTCCTGTGCACTTTGCGCATCAGAACGCTCCACTGCAAGGAACAAAGCTTCAATGGCTTGCAAGGTTCCGCTTCGGGTAAACAGATTGCCGGCGCCCGCGTTCACTGCCACAGCCATGTTCAACCGTGGGCATAACACCACATATTGCCCGAACATGCCATTGAACAGAAACAGCCCTCGCGATGCGTCCGTCCATATCTGATATGCATATCCTTCACCCGTTTCGGGACGTACGGCTTTCTGAGAAGTTGCCAGTGCGGCCCACTTTTCACTGAAAATGCGCACATCGCCCTGCTGGCCATGCCAGATACCGTCATTCATATACACAAGGCCTAACTTAAGGGCGTCTTCCAGACGAACATACATGCCCCATCCGCCTTTTTCCGTGCCAAGTGGGCATGTTTCCCAGCCAACTTCAAAAAAGCCAAGTGGTTCAAACAGGCGAGGCCGGAGATATTCCATCAGGCCGGTGCCAGTTTTGCGCCGCACAATGGCAGAGAGCATATAGGTGTTCATGCTGTTATATTCCATTTTGGAACCTGGCTCAAAAGGGTAATCTGCATCCAGAAAAGCTTTTACCCAGTCTGTTTCCAGAACCATGCCATATTCCCGAAATCCGCAGCCGGAACTCATGGTAAGCAAATGCCGTACTGTGACAGCACGCGCCCTTCTTGAAGTGAAAAGGCCGCATTTTTCAGGAAAGATATCTGCTACGCGTTCGTCCAGGTCCACGCGGCCTTCGTCGTACAGTATGCCAATCGCAGTACCTGCGAAACTTTTCGCCAGGCTGTGTGTGACATGCCAGGAAGACAGTGAGTATGGCGCATACTGCGCTTCACACACGACAGCCCCGCCGCGTGCCACCAGGGCAGTGTGCGTGCCGTGTTCGGGCCCGGATAAAGCGCGAACAAATGCTTCCAGTGCTTCATACGG
>CAMBHV010000080.1 GCA_945867255.1 uncultured Clostridia bacterium | reverse complement strand
GGTGCCGGCGGGCGAGCAGCCGGGATAGGCGTTGTTCAGGCACACGGTGGCCTGAACATGATTGGTGGAAACTTTTCGCATCAGATCGTACTGCTTTACACTATCTGCAGTGTCATAAATAAAATAGTTATGGCTTTTGATGCCAAGTTCCTGTGCGGATTTGTTAAGCCCCAGGAACAGGGTGAACCCGCGCCCGGCAAAGGTGCGGGCATTGGTGGCACGTACCATCTTTTCCGTGACAACACCTTCGTCCAACATGGTTCCGAACACCAGGTGCGGAGAGCAGTTGGCGATCACGTGATGTGTGGGAATAACAGTGCCATCCGAAAGTTGCACGCCGGTAATGGATTTGGAATCATCCGTCAGAATCTTCTGCGCTGCCGAGTGATACCAGATGTCGCCGCCAAGTTCGCGGATGCGTGTGTCTAAAGCCAGGCTGATTTCATGCGAACGCATCTTTGGCATCCACGCATCACGCGTAATATAGCGGATCACCATCGAACCATAGTGTAAGAAGCTTAGCCGGTCGCAGTCTACACCCAGATAGCACCAGTAGGCATTCAGGATGTCCCGGGCGCGCTGCGGCATTTTCAACGCTTCAAGTACTTCGTTTACGGAATAACTTCCCGCTTTGATGAAATTGGGAAAATGCTCCTTCATGTAGGCAGAGTCGGTATTTCCATTCACCGAGCTGGAATAGCTTTGTGCGTCGCGCACCTCGTTACAGAGTTCAAAAAACTCCGTCATCGATTTGCGGGAACCGGGTACATACTGTTCCATCTTGTCGATGAAGGCCTCCACGCCGAACGGCATTTCGCAGTCATACTGTTTGTCTGTTGTGATCAGGTGGTACGCGTCCGGAATGCGAAGCCAATCGATTTTGTCTTCCACACCCAGCTCGCGGAACAGCGTGCGGATATCGCCCGGCTGTTCGGGCGAACCAAAGTCGTTCAATTCGTGCAGGCTGGCCTCAAACTCAAACCTTCCCCGTTTGAAGCTGGTGGCAAACCCGCCCGGAAGATTATGCTTTTCCAGCACCAGGCAGGAATATCCACCCTGCAGCACACGGATGGCCGCAGCAAGGCCGCCGTTCCCGGCGCCGATAACCACTGCGTCATATGGCTTTATACGGTTTGTTTTCATATGGTACCTCCCAAATCATGACATCAGATTTCTGGAGCGGTGCAACCAGTATGCAAGCTCCTGATCTGTAGCGATCTGTTTATAATGACGCAGCATGATACAATAAAATTCTGTCAGCTCGTCATCAATTTCCTGCTGGCTTATTCGGCGATAGCCGGTTGCGATCATCACCCCAAGGCCATAGCAATGATACTGCATTCTTTGATGCATCTGCCATGCCTGCGCACGTTCCATTTCCAGGCTGCGTGCCAACTGGTGCACAGTTTGTTCGCAGTTTGCGTCGTCCAGAAGCCTTTCCTCAGGTGCCCGAGGCCTTAAATAAATGAACCGGAATAATTCCGGCTCTTCTCCGGCAAAGCGTAAAAACCAGCGCGCAAATTCTTTATAATTGCTGCACTGTACGCGAAGGTAATGATCTCGAATATAAACGACAAGTTCCTGGCGCAACTGTTCAAGATTTTGGAATTCGGAATAAAGCGGTTGCGTGGAACAATTCAGTTCGGCCGCGATGTTTCGTACGGTCAATGCGGCAGTGCCTTTTTTTCGAATCGTTTGCGTAGCAGCTGCCAGAATATCATTTTTTTGGATCTTTTTTTTCGGCGGCATGGCGGCCTCCTGATAAATAACATGTGTTATATAAAATTAGTGTATCTCGATTTGTTCAGAAAATCAATAGGCATCAAACTATTTAAGAAAAAATCAACGCGAAATACTGTGCCAAACGGTACACAAAGGAAGGGGAGGAGGGTGGCGATATACTGAAACCGGCAGCCTGTTGGGGCTGCCGGTTTTTATGTGCAGCGAAGAAAACACCTGAATCAGGACCAGGAATGCTAGCCATTTTTCATGGTGCATGTACGCATGCAGGAGAAGCCGTTTTCATATTGCGAAATTGATGTGTTACCAAGATTACAGAGACAAGAAATGCAACCAAATCTGCAATAGGGCCTGCCAGTAAAACACCAAAAATTCCCAGACGTAACGGTAGAATCAAAATGAGAGGGATCAAAAAGAATACCTGCCTTGTCAGTGAAAGGAAAAGCCCCTTGGGTGCCTGCCCGATCGCAGTGAAAAAGTTGGAGGAGAGAAGTTGCACGCCATTTATAGAAACCATAAACAGGAATGTGCGCATAAACAGAATGGAAAACTCAAAATAAAGCGGATCGCCGTTGCCGAATAGGGAAATGATTGCCCCAGGGCAAAATTGAAACAGCAAAAAGCCAACGATGGAAACGACTAGATTCCACTTGATAGCCAAGCGAAATGCTTGACGAACCCGGTCGTATTTCTGTGCACCAAAGTTAAATCCAATGATGGGTTGCACACCTTGGGAGATGCCGACAATGATAGAAAGTAGAATGGCATTGGTTTTCATTACGATCCCACACGCTGCGAGCGGGATATCTTCTCCGTAAACAGATAATGCGCCGTAATAGGTAAGAGAATGATTCAGTATAATCTGAACCAGTGTGATGGCAAGCTGATTCATGCAGCTGCTGATACCCATGTAACAGGTAAGAAAGCTATCTTTTATATCAATATGAAAGTGTTCCCTTGTAAAGGTAACGGTGCGAAAATACCGAAGGTACCGCACGGCTAAGAAAAAAGATAACACCTGTCCCAGTACAGTGGCAAGTGCTGCACCAAACACACCCCAATGAAAGGCAAAAATGAACAAAGGATCAAGCAATGTATTCACAATGGCGCCAGCTACCATACAGATCATGGAATAACGAGGGTTCCCGTCAGCGCGAATCAGGTTACTGATTCCATTGGTCAAAATCAGAAGTGGCATACCCAGCAGCGTTATGCCCGCATATTGCCGGGCAAAGGGCAGCACTTCCTTCGTTGCCCCAAAGATGCGAAGCAGCGGAATCAAAAAAGTTTCTCCAATTATCAAGTAAAGGGTACCTGCAGCTGCCATCAAGACAACCCCACCTGCGGCGATTCGTGCAGCATGTTGAAATTCTTTTCTTCCAAGGCAAAGCGAAAATCGGGAAGCACTGCCTACCCCGAGTAAAAGAGAAAGCGCCAGACAGATTGTAGACAAAGGGTAGGATACATTTGTAGCGGCATTTCCCAAATAACCAACGCCCTGCCCGATAAAGATTTGATCTACAATATTGTACAGAGATGCAACCAGTGTAGCTGTTATACTTGGAACAGCAAATTTTTTGAGAAGGGTAGAGATGCTCTGTGTGCCCAATGGGTTTTCATTCATCGAACTCATCTCCCACTCTTGTTGTGCCTGTGTGTTCTGCTATTTGCTTGCCGATATGAAGTAGAGTACTTTCAAAGGCACTGCACTGAACATCATCCAGCCCGGTTACAAGGATTTCCTCTGCTTTTTCGCAGGCAGTTTGCACGTTATCTGCGATATTCAGGGCTTTTTGTGTGGGAAACAAGCGCCATGTCCGTTTGTCCTTTTCATAGGGCACACGCGTTAAAAAACCGCTCTTTTCCAGTGCGGACACCGTGCGCACAACATTACTGGGATGCACATAAAAGCTATTCACCAAAGCGTCCTGTAAAATGCCGGGATGGTGACAAATTTTTAAAAGATACATATGCTGGCTGCTGTTGAGCCCGAACGGAGCAAGTTGTTCATCTAGGTAAATTTTAGAAAAACGATCTGCAACAGAAAGCCATTTTAACAATTTCACGATATATCATCTCCTTTTTTACAATACATCAAAATGCGTGCGCACGCAATATTAAATTTGTGGTCCGCCCTTGCCAGGTAACACAAATGGATGAAAAGTGTGTAACAAGATAAATACCGGCATCTCATGCAAGATGAGATGCCGGCGTCGATAGATTGGTTTGTTGAAAAACTATTTAACACTGGCCCAATACAAGGGAAGCCAACTGCTGTGGGGTGTGTACCAGATATTCGGCGCCCTGCGCGCGCAGCTCTTCTTCCGTACGAAATCCCCACAGAACACCGCACCCATCCACATGGGCATTGTGCGCTGTCTGAATATCCACATTGCTGTCTCCCACATACAGAACCTGGCTGGGTGAAAGGCCAAACTGTGCAATCAGTTGATTCACATGGGTGGGGTCAGGCTTTGTGGGAGTGCCCAGCACATGGCCGGCTACGGCATCAAATAGATTGGGGAAATAATGCGCGGCCACTTGCCGGGAAAGAGAATCTTCCTTGTTGGATACGATGCCAAGCTTAAGCCCAGCTGCTTTTAATTGTTGCAACATGGGCACGATATTGGGATATGGTGCGGTGGTATCCTCTTTATGAACTTCATAATAATGTAGAAAAATAGAAAGTGCTGTCTGTTGGGTAGCAGGCCCTTTCTGTCCTTCGGGGAGCATGCGTTCGATGAGTTTCGGAATGCCATTCCCTACCATGTATCGATAGGAGTCAACGGAATGGGAAGGAAACCCAAGAACTTCCAGAGTATGGTTACCTGCATTTGCAAGGTCGGTCAACGTGTTGAGAAGCGTGCCATCTAAATCAAAAATTACAGCGGAATACATGCGAAAACTCCTTTGTTTGAAACGGATAGAAATTATGGAGACCAGCTTAAGGTATCAGCACGGGCTTTGCGTACCCCGCGCACTCGGAAAGAACGATGTGCAGGAAGCCTCACAAATACATTGCTGCGTCCAAGGCGCACGGAAAATGGGTTTTGCCTTACGGCAAAGCTGCGGTCTTGTGTCAGTACACAAACTTCATGCCGCGTGAAAAAACGCGTGTACACAAGGGAAAGTGTTCGATTGGGATTTTCAGCGATGCCCTCCTGCCAAAAGCCTTCCATTGAAACAAGCAGACAACCTGCGCTCAACAATGCAAGTAAAGCAAGGACGCCAAGAAGCCCGGGCATTACGTTCAAAGCCACACCGCACAAACCAAGGCACAGGCCAAGAGCGACAGCCGGTTGCCAGAAGAACTGCTTCAGGCTTTTGCCGGATGGGTCTCCCAGCCCCTTTGGGGGAGGAACGAAATTTGGCACCAAAGCCTGAACCAGATGCTCTCGTCCCACCTTGTATACAAGGAGCGGCATGTCACCGCCACTGAACCAGCCAGCTGTCAGATAGACAGGCCTGCGGCGCAGAAGTCTTGCAATAAGCGTGACCCGCACATGGCAGGCGGTGATGTCAGAGGCAAGGATGCGCCGTTCGATTTTTGTAAAAAAACCGCCCCGGCTGATGATCACGCCGCCTGAACGCCCACACGAAAAGCCAAATGTGTGAAAAAAGGAATAACAAAATGTGATGCTGGCAAGACAAAAGATGAGTGCGATCAGAAAAGCTGCTCCCGCGGGAAGAAGTTGTTCGATCAGAACTTCCAAACGGCTGAATTGTTCCAGTGCAATCTGTTCCAGATCTTGCTCAAAATATTCGTTCAACTTTTTTACGCCCATCCAGAGAAAGACAGAGGTTGTGACAATATTGGCAGAAAGCATGGAAAGGGCAAGGCGTTCGAAGCCGGCGGGGGTGAACAATCCAGAATGGTGCCGGACGGGCATGAGTGTTTCGCTTAACAGGAAAGCGTCCCGTTTTGTCAGATATACGGTCAGTTTACGAGGTGCGGTATAATCCCGAAAGTAAACCCTCACCCGTGCGGCACCCAGAAAACGACAATACAGCGGCCGCTCTATCTCTACGGCGGTAATGCTGGTGCGCGCAAACGTTTGTTGCACACAAAAGCCGATTCCTTGACGGAAGGATATGGTTTGTGGCGTTACAGAAATACGTGCGGCATACCATAGAATCAACGAAGGAATCAGGCATACAGCCAGGATTACGGCATCCTGCTGTAAGGCAGTGAAAAGCCCGGCCAGATCAAAACGAAACAATGCCTGCACCATAGGCACAAGACAAAGTACTAGGCCATAACGGAAAAAGCGCAGCGAATCCAGCAGATGAGGGCGTTTTGGCGGCATCATTGCAGGGCCTCCTCCACGGTAAGCGCATGTGCAACAAGCTGCGCTTGCTTGATGGGAAAGCCCGGCAGAATCAGAAACGCACCGGAACTGGAAAACATGATGACGCATACACCAGCAAGCCGGCACAATGGAGTTTCCAGAATATGAACACCCGTAACAAATCTGCGGGGAAAGCGCCGCACAGACGGAAACAGAATGCCCCAATGAGCAGACACATGATGCTGGCCTACATAGATTCTCGCGGAAGAAAAACGAGGTACCAGGCCGCCAAACACAATCACAGCCCATATACCCGTCATTGCGGCACCCCATCCCAAGGGCATCAGTAGAAACAACAGCGCAGCACCAGCCAGCACCAGCCACAAGCCGGTGACGGCGGCACCTCTACGCGTAGCATGGAGTGTCAAGAGAAGGCCCCCCTTTTTTACTGCACAGGAAAGAAGGAAAAAGGCCCGGCAGACAGGATATGCGCATATACTTCGC
>CAMBHV010000079.1 GCA_945867255.1 uncultured Clostridia bacterium | reverse complement strand
GCGGCATTGAAAGCCTGGATGCCGAGACGCTGTTTACCATCCAGCGTTTCTTTGAAAACAACCTGAATGTTTCTGAAACCAGCCGTGGGCTGTTCGTGCACCGCAATACGCTTGTGTACCGCCTGGAGAAAATCAAGAAACTTACCGGGCTGGATCTGCGCGAATTCGACGACGCCATTGTGTTTAAGGTGGCGCTGATGGTAAAGAAATATCTTTCGTCGAACCCGGCAAAATATTGACGGTGCGGCCCTGATGGGGCTGCTTCACACAAAAAAGCATACGGCGCGGCCGCGGGGCCGGGCCGTGCTTTTATGGACGGGCCTTTGGCCCACAGCTACATAGGAGACTTGCAGCATGATCCGATTCGAACATGTTACAAAAGTGTATGAAAGCACGGGCGGCGGCCAGGACATTATGGCCCTGCACGACGTGAACCTGCATATCCGCAAGGGTGAGTTTGTGTTTGTGCTGGGGCATTCCGGCGCAGGCAAAAGCACGTTTTTAAAGCTGATCCTGAGGGAAGAGGTTGCCACGGAGGGCCGTGTGCTGGTGAATAAAAATGACCTTTCCACCATTCGTCAGCGGGATATTCCGTATTTGCGGCGCGGCCTTGGCGTGGTGTTTCAGGATTTCCGGCTGATTCCCACCATGACGGCATACGAAAATGTGGCGTTTGCCATGCGCGTGACCAATATTCCCGAACGGCAGATCAAACGCCGCGTGCCGTATGTGTTGAACCTTGTAGGCCTTGCGGGTAAAGCCCACAGCCTGCCGCAGGAACTTTCCGGTGGTGAGCAGCAGCGCATTGCGCTTGCGCGTGCACTGGTGCATTCGCCGCCCATTATCATTGCGGACGAGCCCACCGGGAACATCGACCCGGAACTGAGCGTAGAGATCATGGAGCTTTTGCAGGCTATTAACAGCGTGGGAACCACCATCGTGGTGGTAACGCACGAACGGGACCTGGCGCAGCGGTTCCACAAACGCATGATCGTGATCGATCACGGTGAAGTGATTGATGACGGCCTTGCCAGAGTAAGGGGGGCGCGCGTATGAACTGGTCCAGTTTCAAATATCTTGTCAAGCAGGGCTGGCACAACATGGTGGCGAACCGCCTGATGACGGTGGCTTCGCTGGGCGTGTTGACGGCGTGCCTTGTCATCACGGGCATTGCAGGCATTTTGAGCATCAGCGTCAGCAATTTTGTGCAGAGCCTGGGCGATAAGGACATGGTGGAAGTGTTCATTGCAGACGAGGCCACCGAGGAACAGATCAACCAGTGGGGCCAGCAGCTGCCGGCGCTTTCGAACGTGGCTTCCTGTGAATTTATCTCCAAGGCACAGGCCGTGGAGGATATGAAGGAAGAAATGGGCGAATACGCCGATGTGCTGAAGGATTACGAAGGGGAAGGAAACGAATCGAACCCCCTGCCTGCGTCATTTCGCATTTATGTGAAGGACATTGCCCTGTTGAGCCAGACGGTAAACGAGATTCAGCAAATTGGCGGAGACATGTTTTACCGCATCAATTCTCCCACTGAGCTGGGTGACATTCTGGTGCAGCTGCGCCGCGTGGTAAATGTGGCGGGCTGGGGCCTTGTAGCGGTGCTGGGCATCGTGAGCGTGGTGATCATCTCGAACACCATTCGCCTTACAGTGTTTGCACGCCGCAAGGAAATCAATATCATGAAATTTGTAGGCGCCACCAATGCGTTTATCCGTATGCCTTTCTTTGTGGAAGGCATGACGGTAGGTGCTTTGGCGGGCTTGATTTCCACCGTGCTGGTGGGCGGGGCTTATTTTGCGGCGCTGAAAGCGCTGGCACAGCCCGGCGCTATGTGGCTGGATGAATTTACCCAGTGCTTGTATCCGTTCCATGTGGTGATCCTGCCGCTGGCGGGCGTGTTCGTGTTGTTTGGCATGTTTATTGGTTCGGCCGGGTGTGCATTCAGCATTCGTAAACATCTGAAAGTGTAACGAAAGGAAAATGCAATGGCAAGACAAAAGGGTTTTGTACGCATATTGTGCGCCGTGTTGGCGCTTTTGATGATGGCAACGCTGGTGTTGCCCACGCTGACGCGTGCATTTGCGGATGACGAGGAAACACCGGCTGAAAAGATAAAGCGTCTGAGCCAGGAGATCGCAGAAATCAACAAGAAAATCGAAGAGAACAAGGATAATATCGAAAAAGCGGAAGAAACGAAGCTGTATTATCAGCAACAATCCAACGCTTTGCAGGCGCAGATCGCGGCGATGAAAGAGGACATTGCCATCCGTCAGGAAGACCTTGAGAAGAAGAACCTTGCCATTGCACAGGCGGCAGAGGAACTGCAGGCTGCCAAAGACGCTTTTGAAGAACGCCTGCGCGGCATGTACGAGATGCGTTATTCCAGCACGCTTTCCATTTTGCTTGGAATTGACGATATCAGCGACGCCATGCGTTTTGCAGAAAACCTGCAGCAGATTGCTGTAAGTGACAACCAGCTGATTGAGGAGATGCACGATAAGCAGCAGAAGCTGGAAAGCCAGCGCGAAGAGATCAATGCCGCGCTGGATGAACTGAATGCACAGCGCGAACAGCTGGAGAACACCCAGACTGCGTATCAGCAAAGCATTCAGAACGCCGATGCAACCATCTCTGCCCAGGAAGCAGAGCAAAAGGCAAACGAAGAGGTGAACGCGGACCTGCAGGCCCAGTTCATTGCAGCACAGAAAGAATTTGCCGCATGGGGTGGCTCCAGCACGGGCAACACCTATGTGCCTGGCGACGGCACAGGGCAGTTTTCCTGGCCGATTCCCGGATATTATACACTTTCCAGTGATTTTGGCACCGTGCGTTACATTTACGGCGTAAAGGACGTGCACCGCGGTATGGATATCCCGGCACCGGCAGGCACACCCATCTATGCAGCGGCAGACGGCGTGGTTTCCACCAAGGCACACTGGAGTTACGGCACCTGCGTAAAAATAAGCCATTCACCCAGCCTTGTGACGATTTATGGCCACATGTCTGCCCGTGCGGCCGGCATTACAGACGGCGTGTTTGTTACAAAGGGGCAGTTGATCGGCTATGTGGGAAGCACCGGCAACTCTACGGGCAACCATCTGCATTTTGAGGTGAACCTGAACGGTACGCCCGTTTCGGCTTGGCCTTATCTGGAATGACCCAGGCCACGCCTGAAAGGATGAGTTTATGAATAAAAAGATCACGGTGAACCTGGCGGTGGCAATTGCCATTCTTGCCATGACCGTTACTTTTGTTGTTACGATGATCCTGTCCACGCAGATCTTCAATTCCACCGTATCCAGCGTGCGGCAGAAGCAGGTTATGTACAACAATATTGCAGAGATCGACAAAGCGGTGCGCGCCAATTATTATGGCGAGATCAACGACACCACTCTGTATGACATGATGGGTGCCGGGTATATGGCCGGTATCGGCGATGCAAATGCGGTGTATTATACGGCCGCACAGTACACGGAATATAAGGGCATCCAGTCCGGTAAAGTTGTGGGCGTGGGTGTGGATGTGGTGAAAGATTCTGCCACGAACAATGCGCGCGTGGTGCGTGTGTATAATGACAGCCCTGCTCAGCAGGCAGGTTTTGAAAAGAACTGGATGATCACCAAAATTGGCGAAACAGACGTAAAAAACCTGACGCTGGCCCAGATCAACAGCCTGCTGCGCGGTGAAGCGGGCACCACCGTTACCATCACTGCCACAAACCTTGCAAGCGAAACCAAAACGGCCGAGCTGCAGCGCCGGCAGTATGATATGCCCAGCATTGAGTACACGGTGCCGGAAGGTAAAACCACCGGTTATGTGCGCATTTATACGTTCAATTCCAATACGGAAAAGGAACTGCAGGCGGCACTGGAAGACATGACGGGCAGAGAAACGCCTATCGACAGCCTTGTGCTGGACGTGCGTGACAACGATGGCGGCAGCCTGACAGAGGCCATGGATGTTATTGATATGCTGTGCCCGGTAGGCACCATTGCCAGCCAGGAAAAGGATGGCGAGGTAACGGTGTTGGACACCTCTGATAATAAAGAGGTGCAGTTGCCCATTGTGGTTCTGATGAACAAGAGCACGGCCGCAGGAGCGGAGCTTCTGGCCGACAGCATTCGTATTTTTGAAAAAGGCAGCCTTGTGGGTGTTACTACCGCGGGTAAGGGCAGCATCACATGTGAGCCCGTAGCCATGACCAACGGTTCGGCAGTTTCGTTTACCATTGGAAAACTGCTGGATCATAACGGTGAAAGCTTTGATGGAAAGGGTGTTTCCCCTGATGTGGAAGTGCCCCTTACCGTTGAAGAAGAACGCAATTACTATAACTACACAGTGGACAGCGACCCACAGATTGCCAAAGCGTTTGAAACGGCAAGTCTGCTGCTGAACCGTCAGCAGAACCAGGCCGCTTCTTCCGAGGCAACTTCCGCAGCTGGAAGCGAGGCCGGCTCTGCCAGCCAGGCGCAACCGTCGTCTGACAGTGCGGCGCAGTGATACCGTGCTGTTATATATCAACACAAATAAAAAACGCCGCGTCTGGGCCGCCGGGCCGGACACGGCGTTTTTTACAGAAAAGAGGACACGATGGAACTGACGGATATCTCCACCATCCGGTATCTTTGCGAAAAATACGGCTTTTCCCTTTCCAAGGGGCTGGGGCAGAATTTTATCGTCAACCCCGGCATATGCCCTAAGATCGTGCAGGCCAGTGGCATCGATGAAACATATGGTGCGCTGGAGATAGGCCCGGGCATTGGGGTTCTTACAAAAGAATTGGCCCTTCGCGCGCGCAAAGTGGTGGCAGTGGAACTGGACAACCGCCTGCCTGCTTTGCTGGCAGAAACGCTGGCGGGGTTTTCCAACGTGAAACTGGTGCAGGGGGACGCCTTGCAGCTGGATCTTGCCAGCCTGATCAAGCAGGAGTTTGCCGGCATGAAGGTGGCTGTGTGTGCCAACTTGCCCTATTACATTACAAGCCCGCTGGTGATGAAACTGCTGGAAGACCGGTTGCCTCTGGAGCATATTACGGTTATGGTGCAAAGAGAAGCCGCCCAGCGCCTTGCAGCGCTGCCTGGCACGCGCGAGGCCGGTGCGGTGAGCTATGCCGTACATTATTACGCAAGCCCGCAGGTGCTGTTTTCCGTACAGCCGGGCAGCTTTTATCCACCGCCCAAGGTGACAAGCGCCGTTTTACGCCTTGGTTTGCATGAAACCCCGCCGGTGACGCCGCAAAGTGAAAAAGCCATGTTCCGTACGATTCGTGCGGCATTCAGCCAGCGGCGCAAAACAGCAGCCAATTCTATCAGTGCGGGGTTGGGCCTGCCGAAAGCGGAAGTTTCTGCCGCGTTACAGGCCGTGGGCGCGCCGCCAGCGGCCCGGCCCGAGCAGCTGGGGCTGGAACAATATGCTGCATTAAGCGACATTTTACTGGGCACGGCATAAGCGGTTCTGAAAGAGATAACACCCCGCGCCACCTGTTTGTACGCAGGCGGCGCGGGGTGCTTGTGCGATAATACCCGTATTGGCTCAGGATACCTGATACGGTTCATTTTGCGGGATGCTCAGGCCCGCTTGTTCCAGAATCAGCTCGCTGCTTTCATTTTCCGACACAAAGTATACAGCCAGTGCCTGACCATCTTTCCCGGAAAAGTTGGCCTGCAAGGTGTGTGCCACACTATCTAACAAAGTAAGACACATCTGGCTTGCATCATACATGTGGAACTCGTCTTTTTGAACTTGAGGCGGGCCCGCAAACAGCGCACTTTGCTGTGAGAAACATATTTTTACGAAGCCATCGCCCTGTTCTACAGGCTTGGCAAGGGTACAATCCCATCCGGTAAGGGCGCCAATGGCGGCAATCACATCGTCCGGTTGCACCGGGGCAGACACGGAAGCGCTATACTCGGTAAAGGTGTCTCCCATACCAATATACAAAGGGATTTCAACCATTTCGCTATCAGATGCGCTTTGGCTTTGAGACGGGGTGCTTTGTGCTGTGCTTTGGCTTTCTGGCACAGGCACACCTGAAGAAGACGCATCGGGGGCCTGACATGCCGTAAGGGCCAACGCAGCGCATAGCATCGCGGCCAGTGCACCCGTATGGAAAGATTTTCGCATTGCAATACCTCATTTCTGTTCAGCATTTTGTTCAGGCTCAGAACATCTGCCGGTTTCTGACTCTCATTATATGATATGGAGCTGTGCACTGGCAAGATGTGCTGTGCCTGGCATGATACCTGTGCTGCGATACAAAATAGATACATCGCACATATAGTATCATGATGGCATAAAGCCCGCTCGCATCATGTGGCGTCGGGCAACGTTAACCACACAGGAAAGGCAGGCGGTAAGGATGAACCGCATTTTGATTGTAGAAGATGAAGAAGCGATTTCGGGGCTAATTGCCATGAGCCTCGAACGTGTGGGTTATACCTGTGAGGCTGTAAATGATGGCCTTACAGCGGCAGACCGCATTGAGCAGAACACGTACGACCTGGTTCTTTTAGATATCATGCTGCCAGGGT
>CAMBHV010000078.1 GCA_945867255.1 uncultured Clostridia bacterium | reverse complement strand
CCTTTAATAAGGCCGGGCGCATCCTGCGCCCGCCGCCAAAAGTGGTTTTATTATAACACAAAAGATATTGGGAAAAAAGGTGTCTGACGAGCTGCATTTGTAACTCTTTTGAAAACAGATTTTCGCAGGTCTGATACAATTTGTTCGCAAAATGTTCAAATATTCATTGTATCATAGCACATGTGTTGCGAGAGGGATTTTGCGCAGCACACGATTGGAGAAAAAGGAGTGTAGTTATTATGAAAAAGATCTTAGCCGTTCTGACGGCCGCTTGTGTTCTGGCACTGGGCCTTGTTGCCTGCAGCAGTGAGCCTGCTTCTACTTCTGCCAGCGAGCCTGCTTCCACGTCTTCCAGCGTGACCAGCACCAGCGAGCCCGCTTCCACCTCTGAGAGCGAGACTGCTTCTACCTCTGAGAGCGAGACAGAATCCGCTTCTACGAGCGAAGCTGCTTCCACCTCTGAGGAGAGCGCCAGCGCTTCTGTGTCTGCCGCGGAATAATCCGAAACAGACAAGTACGTCAAAAAGGCCCTCAGGTCTGCCAAATTCGGCGGCCTGAGGGCCTTTTATATTTTCATCTGATTTCACAAAAGGGAGCTATCCTTCTCACCCCAGTGCTACATCCATGACCATCATGATCACAAACCCGGCCAGCACACCCCACGTGCCGGAATGGGAATGCTCCCCCAGGTTGGCTTCCGGAATCAATTCCTCTACTACCACGTAAATCATAGCCCCTGCGGCAAAGCTTAAAAACCACGGCATCAGCGGCTGAATCCCGCCTGCTACCAGCACGGCCAGAATGCCGCCCACCGGCTCCACGATGCCGGATAAGGCCCCATATACAAAACTTCTGGTACGCGAGAGCCCTTCCCGGCGTAACGGCAGACTGATTGCTGCGCCCTCCGGGAAATTCTGCAACCCAATCCCAAGTGCAAGCGCCATAGCGGACGCCGCCGTCACTGCACCTACTCCTTCACCAGAGGCAGCCAGTGCGCAGGAAAGGCCTACCGCCATCCCCTCCGGGATGTTGTGCAGCGTTACGGCCAGCACCAGAAGCGTGGTGCGCCGCAGCGACGTATGCGGGCCCTCTGGCTCCTGTGCGCCGGGATGCAGGTGTGGCATCAGTGCATCCAATGCCAGCAGGAATGCCGCACCCAGTAAAAAACCACCTGCGGCAGGCACCCAGCCCGGCACTCCGCCCGCCTGTTCGGCCATTTCGATGGCAGGAATCAACAAGCTCCATACGCTGGCAGCCACCATAACACCGGCTGCAAACCCAAGAAACACGCGCTGAAATTTGTGGTTGATCTCCCGTTTGAAAAAGAACACTAACGCAGCGCCCGCCGCTGTCATTAGAAAGGTGAACCCCGTTCCCAGGGCTGCCATTTTTAATGCTTCCATCTCATCTCTCCTCCTGTTGGCCGCATGCCTTTTTGTATCCAAGATAGGGAATACCCGTCTGCCGAATGATTATATCCTTTTCTTTGACATTTATGTATGTATTTTTTCATCGCCGGGTCCGTACCGGGGCCATAGGCGGCCAGCCAACATATATTTGAAAAAAGCAGGGCCGCACGGCGCATAAAGCCGCGCGGCCCATTTATTTTATCATAGTTTTTTCAGAAAGCAAGCATCATGCCGCTTGTCCGTCATTCAGGATACGCATGAACTCCTCGCCGGTGATTGTTTCCTTTTCCAGCAGGTACTTCGCCAGTTCGTGAAGTTTATCCATATTATCCTTCAAAATGCTGATCGCCTTTTCGTGCGCCTTTCGAATGATCTGCGTCACTTCTCTGTCTACCTCGGCGGCCGTCTGCTCACTGCATGCAAGTGACGCATCACCACCCAGATACTTGTTATTCAGCGTTTCCAGGGCCGTCATATCGAACTTATCGCTCATACCAAGGCGCGTTACCATGCTGCGAGCCAGTTTGGTGGCCTGCTCAATATCGTTGGAGGCGCCGGATGTCACACTGCCAAACACAAGCTCTTCTGCGCTGCGCCCACCGGTAAATGTGGCAATTTTCGCCAAGGCTTCCTCCTTGGAAAGCAGCACCTGATCTGTCTCCGGCGTCTGCATAGTATAACCCAGTGCGCCGGATGTACGCGGCACAATGGTGATTTTTGTAACAGGAGCGGAGTTGGACTGCTTTGCTGCCACCAACGCATGCCCAACCTCGTGGTATGCCACAATTTCTTTTTCGTGCGGTGTCAAAATAGAATTCTTGCGCTCATAACCAGCCAGAACCACGTCTACAGATTCCGTCAGGTCTTCTTGCGTCACAATGCGGCGGTTATGCTTCACTGCACGCAGAGCAGCCTCGTTGATCAGGTTGGCAAGATCTGCACCGGAAGAGCCCGCTGTGGCACGTGCCACGGCCAGAAAATCCACATCATCTGCCATCATTACCTTTTTGGCATGCACTTTTAAAATTGCCTCGCGGCCTTTCAGGTCCGGCAATTCCACCGGGATGCGGCGGTCAAACCGCCCCGGGCGCAACAAGGCTGCATCCAATGTTTCAGGCCGGTTGGTAGCAGCCAAAATAATGATTCCTGTAGTGCCGTCAAACCCGTCCATTTCGCTGAGCAGCTGGTTCAGCGTCTGTTCACGCTCGTCATTCCCGCCAATACCGGCGCCGTCACGCTTTTTACCAATGGTGTCGATCTCATCGATAAACACGATGCAGGGTGCCTTTTCCTTGGCCTGTTTGAACAAGTCCCGCACACGCGCGGCACCCTGGCCAACAAACATCTCCACAAATTCGCTACCTGCGATGGAGAAGAACGGCACTCCGGCCTCGCCGGCTACCGCTTTGGCCAGCAGAGTTTTACCTGTACCCGGAGGCCCTACAAGCAGGGCGCCTTTCGGCATAGTGGCACCAATGCTGTTATACTTGGCCGGAGAGTGCAAAAAGTCTACGATCTCGCTCAGCGCATCTTTGGCTTCATCCTGACCTGCCACATCCGTAAAACGTTTGCCCGTCTGATTTTCCACATACATCTTGGCATTGGATTTTCCCATACCAAACACTCCGCCGCCACCTTTTTTCTGCATAAAGCGCATCATCCAGATCATAGGCAGCATCAAAATCAGGGTCGGCAACACCCAGTTGAGCAGGAATTCCATCAAGAAACTGTTTTCCCGTGGCGCCACCTTGGTAAATTTGATGTTTTCGTTGGCACTTAACCTGTCCACCAAATCTGCGTCCGGGAATACGCCGGTGGAATAATAAGACACTTTTCCCGTTTCATCTTTGGTACTAAACAGGATCTCCTGCCCATTCTCGTCGATTTGGACAGCATCCACTGTGACGCCATCCACCTCGCCATCCACCATTTTCAAAAATGTGCCATAATCTACTTCTGTTACATTGGCGCCATGCACCTGTGGCATCACAAATGCATTTAGCAACATCATGATAAGCAGCGCAATGGCTGCATACATGAAAAAGTTTCGCCGATTTGGGTTTTGATTCGGCGTATGCGGGCCCTGGCCCGGTTGATTATTCATGCAAAATTCTCCTTCCGGCGAAAAACCGCCTATCTACTATCAGTATATCGTAAATTTGTGAAGGTTTCTGTCGTTCTGCGTGAAAATGTAATGAAAAGCCGCACCTTGCCGTGCATTTTACCTTTTTGTCAGAACACCCATTCTCCATTTTGGAACAGTGCTACTGTTTGCCCATCCTTCGTTTTTCCGGTGATGGTGGTATCGGCAGCGCCTATCATCACATCTTCGTGTACCAGTGAATCGTTCACTCCAAGGGCCGCAAGCTGCTGCTTCGTCATGGTATTTCCACCCTTCACCGTGCCGGGATATCCCGCACCGAAGGCAATGTGACATGCAGCATTCTCATCGAACAATGTGCTGTAAAACAAAATACCACTTTGATTGATTGGACTGGATGCAGGCACCAACGCTACTTCGCCAATATGTCGCGCGCCCTCGTCTGTATCCAGCAGGTGGCCCAATAAGCCCTCGTTTTTTTCAGCATGATATTCCACTACGCGCCCGTGCTCAAAACGGACCCAGAAGCCGTCAATGATCTCCCCATTATATACATAGGGCTTTGTGCCATGCACGACGCCCTCCACCTTATCTTTATGCGGGGCAGTAAATACTTCTTCGGTAGGAATGTTCGGCAAAAACTCGTAGCCTTCCGGCGTACGGCCGCCGGCTGCCTCCCATGTATGGCTGTCCGCCAAGCCTACAGTAAGGTCTGTTCCATTGCCGCTTTCGAAATGAATGCTCTCCAGGCGCAGTTCATTCAATCTGTCTCTCCGCGCCTCCAACCGGGCAAGGTGCTCGCGCCAAGCGGACGTCACATCGGCTCCTTGCTGCACGCGGCACACACGGAAAATTGCTTGCCATAGTTTTTCCTCGGCATCTGCCTGCCCGGGGAATACCTTATTGGCCCACGCCGGGCCGGGAATCGCCACAATACTCCACTGCACCTTATCTTTCATGGTGTATTCCCGCCAGGCTGCCAGTGCCTCGCGGCGTGCTTTTGTGGCGCGAGCGATTTTTTCCGCATCCAGGCCTTTGAACACTTCCGGGTCTGAATCATGAATGTTCAGAATGCACACGCCACCTTCGCTCTCTGCATAGTCCAGATAACTGCGCAACACGTAGGGTTTTACATCCTCCAGCGTTTGTACATCGGCATGTTGCATACGCAGGCGTGCAAACTGATCGTCTGTATATTTCATGACTACATCGCGCGCACCCACTTCAAAAGCAGCCTGCGCACACAGACGCGCAAAAAAGGCGCTTTCCACTGAACAGGAAATCAACATTGTCTGCCCCTTCTGTGGGTTTACGCCCACCTTCACGGCAAACTCAGCATATTGCTTCAAAAGCTTTTCATCCATATCCGGCTCTCCTTTTTAGCTGGAACCAGTCAGGCCCCACCTTGCCTTTTGTTACAAACTTTTCTCAAGACGCGTGAAAAACTCTACTGTCTTTGCAACTTCTGTTACCGGGATGCGTTCGTTATCATTATGAATCAGCCCACGCTGTTCCGCAGAAAGATGCATGGCGCTGAATTTATACACATCATCGCAAAACCCTGCATAATGCCGGCTGTCGGAACATGCAATCATAAGGTACGGGGTAACAAGACAACCCTGCCATGTGTGTGCCACGGCGGCAGCCAGTTTGTTCCACTTCGGGCCCTGTGTCACTGCATAAGGGCTGGCTGTCTGCGCATCGCGCACATTGACGGTGACATTGTCGTCATCTATTACCTTTTCCATATAGGCCTTTACACTTTCCGGCGTATCCACATTCACCAAACGCACGTTGATACCAGCGGTTGCCTCGTTTGGCATCACGTTGATCTGTTTCGAGCCCTGTGCCATGGTAAAAGCAAATGTGGTGCGCATCATGGCATTGATTTCACCGCCCAACTTCTCCGCCAAAACACATAAAAGGCCACCAAAACACCACAGGTTTGCCAGCACCATGCGCAGGCCGAAGGGGGTATGGGGCGCGGCCACACGCAAAAATTCCCGCACAGGCTTGGTGATATGTGCCTTCATGGGCTTTGCCTCCAGCCGTGCCACGGCACGCGCCATACTGCCCACAGCGCTGGGGCGCGTGGGATGGCTGGCATGACCGCCTTCGCTTTTTGCGGTAAGCACCACATCCATCATGCCTTTTTCCCCAATGCCCACCACGGCCAGCGGGCGACTGACGCCGGGAAATACACCATCCACCACAGCGCCGCCCTCATCAATAACTAACGCCGGCTTTACGCCTTGGTTTTTCAGGTATTGAATGATATCTTTGGCCCCGTGACCGGAAACTTCCTCATCCCCGCCGAACGCAAAATACACGTCCTGCTGAGGCACAAACCCCTGCTCAATCAATGTCTCCGCCGCTTCCAGAATGCCCAGCAGCGTAATCTTGGTATCCAGCGTGCCGCGGCCCCACAGTTCATCGTTGAACACCTCACCGCAGAACGGCGGATGCTGCCAGCGTGTTTCCTCCACAGGCACAACATCGTAGTGCGCCATCAGCACCGTGGGCTCGGCGCTGCTCTTGCCCTTCCAGCGGAACAAAAGGCCTGTAACACGCCCTTTCCCTTCACATAACACAGGTGGGCAAACCCGATGCACCGCAGGGTACAGCTCTTTCAGTTTTGTGCGAAACGCTTCAAACTGCGCCTCGTCTACCTTTTGTTCATCATAATCCGACACCGTGGGGATACGCACCATCTGCGCCAGCCTTTGCACGGCCCCCTGCGCATCCACAGCCAGCTCTTCCCGCGGGCCATATGTCTCTTCTTTCGGCTTACATGCCGCAGCACGCGCTGCAAGCACGGCCACAAAGGCTATCAATACAACCAGAATTCCCCATAACCAGCCCATGAAAAACGCCTCTTTCCCCACTTATCATACGAAAAAGCGGAATATGCAGCACAGCAGGTACAATTTATAAAAACACTCTGACGCATGCATATCTTGAATTTGTTTTCATCATAGCACAAACCAATCGGAATGGAAAGCGACAAAGTCACATTGTCTGCTTTCTACAATAGAAGGAAAGCTTTCCTTCTGTTCATATTTTCGCCTCAAAAATCGAACACGCCTCCATTGTGCTGGTGACATAGAGCATCTTATAATAAAAAATAGAAAAGAGCTGCACGTGCACTATAAAACGGAGGGACATGATATGGATTTCCCCGAACTGATTCGTCAAAAACGAAAGGCACTATGC
>CAMBHV010000077.1 GCA_945867255.1 uncultured Clostridia bacterium | reverse complement strand
CATGCAACCCGTTGGCATCTATTCCCAAATATGTGGTATTCAATACAGTTTTAATAATCTCGCCAAAAGCCAAGGTAACAATGGCAAGGTAATCTCCCTGCAGCCGAAGCACAGGAATCCCAATCAGGAAGCCGGCAATCCCCGCCGCTATACCACCAATAATCAATGCCAGTACAAACCGCACCGGAGCAGCCATCACATCTTCCATGCATACAGAAAAGCACATAGCGGAAAATGCGCCAACACTCATAAAGCCGGCATGCCCAAGGCTTAATTCTCCCAAAATGCCTACAGTCAGGTTCAAAGAAATCGCCATTATAACATAGGTACAAATTGGCACCAGCTGCCCTTCCAGTGAATTGGAAAGCAAGCCTGCCAGATTCATAATCGTAATGACTATAAAAGCAATTACAACAATGGCGTAAGTAACCAGATTCTGCCGTGTAGTACGGCCCAGACGTTTTGTTTTCATCTTCCGTCACCTACACTTTCACATTGATCTTTTTGCCCAGAATGCCAGTTGGTTTCACAAGCAGCACAATGATCAGCACAGCAAACACAATCGCATCGGCAAGTTGAGTAGAAATATATGCCTTACTCAAGTTCTCAATGACACCCAGAAGAATACCGCCTAACATCGCGCCCGGGATCGAACCAATGCCACCAAACACCGCAGCAACAAACGCCTTGATACCCGGCATAGCTCCTGTAGTGGGCTGCAAAATAGGATAGGCGGAACACATTAACGCACCTGCAACAGCAGCCAAGGCGCTTCCAACAGCAAACGTGATGGATATCGTTGCATTCACATTCACGCCCATCAACTGTGCAGCCCCACGATCTTCCGACACTGCCAACATAGCGCGCCCGATTTTGGTTTTATTCACAAACAACCATAGTCCCACCATGATAACTGCTGAAACAACAATTGTTACCACCGTTTCCCCTGTTATTACAAGGCTTCCGTCAAACAGGCGCAAAGGCTCCATTGACACCACAGAATTAAACGACTTTGGTGCAGAACCCCAAATCAGAAGTGCCATATTTTGCAAAAAATAGCTTACACCAATTGCTGTAATCAGCACTGCAAGGCTTGGTGCACCACGCAAAGGTTTATATGCCACTCTCTCAATAGTGATGCCCAGTAATGTACATACCGCCATTGCAATCAGCACACAAACGACCGGTGGAAGCGACAAACTATTCATGCAGGTAAAAATCAAATATCCGCCAACCATTATGATATCGCCATGGGCGAAGTTCAACATTTTTGCAATGCCATAAACCATTGTGTATCCAAGTGCAATAATGGCATAAATACTGCCCAGGCTGATTCCGTTCACAAGAAAAGAAATGAAATCCATATCCTCTGCCCCTCACACCATTGTTTTGATCTTCGCAGGTGTTTTTCACAATAAGAGCTGCCTTTCAGCCAGCTTTATTGCCAAAGAAGGCTGCCGAATATGCGGCAGCCTTCTTTGCTGAATAATTCTGAATAAGAAAATAAGCAAACAACTTTTACAGCTGCTTATATGCCCCGTTTTCAATTTTTACAACAATAGGAGCCTTGCTAACCTCACCCGTAGCCTTCCAGGTCATATTAGAACCGGTGAGGCCATCCATCGTTACCTCTGTAATTGCAACTTTCAGTGCATCGCCGAGATCAGACACGCTCATATCTGATGTAACACCTGCCTGCACACACGCATCACGAATTGCATAAACGGCATCATAGGCATCTGCAGCAAACTGGTTCGGTGTGCCGCCGAACTTTTCCTCATAAGTTTTGACAAAGTTTGCCGTCAATTCGTCCTCGCTGGTGGCATCAAACGGTGTCATCAACATCAGGCCTTCAGCAAGATTTGTATCAAAATTTTTCACATTTAGCAGGCCATCCATGCCATCGCAACCAAAGAATGTGGGTTCATAGCCAAGCTGATCTGCCTGGGTCAAAATCAAAGCTGCTTCGGTATAATAAATAGGCAGGAACACAAGGTCTGCGCCTTCACTCTGTGCTTTCTGAAGCTGCGTTTTAAAGTCCGTCTTATTGTCGGAAGTGAACGCCTCTGCACACACAATCTCAAGGCCTTTCACCTCGGCTTCAGCAGCAAACGCATCATAAATACCCTTTGAATAAGCATCCGAGCTATCGTAAATCGCAGCCACTTTTGTAGCAAGGCCATTATCCGCAATGTAATCCGCGGCAGAAACGCCCTGGTTCGGGTCTGTGAAGCAAACCTGGAACACATTATCAGGAACAATTACATCCGTAGAAGAAGCAGACGGCGTGATTTGGAACATATTATCCGCTTCCGTCTCAGAAATAACCGCCAGGCAGGGGGTAGTTGTTACTGTACCCATCAGCACCTGCATACCCCAGTCTTTGAGGTTATTATAAGCATTGATGGCTTTTTCCGCATCGCCTTCATCGTCCTGGAAATTATATTCGAATTTCACTGTGCTATCCGACGCATTGATTTCGTCCACAGCAATCTGAGCGCCATTCTTCACGGCTTCGCCATATACGGCGTTCGCACCCGTCACAGGGCCAATGCCGCCCATTTTAATCACGATAGCCCCATCTGTATTTGTTACAGATGCACCACCGGCCGCCTGAGACGCCGAAGAAGACGTGTTGCCGCCACATGCAACCATTGCCAAGGCCATACATAATGCAAGGCCAGCCGCAATAAACTTTTTCATAAATTTCTCCTCCATTTCGCCCCCACGATAAAGCGTTAAACGTTTCCCGTGCGGATATTGCTACTATTTTATACCGAACAATGAGCCATTTTCAATGTGCCATTTTGACATACTTTGTTATGGTGAAGCGTCATTTTATGATAAGTTGCATAAAATATCGTTACAAGCTGCATATATTAAGAAACTTCCGGCTCTCTTTTTTTGAAATACGAATGCTTTATTTCTTTTTTTCTGCAACACGATTCAAAATCAATGCATAGCCACCATTGCCGTACTGAATGCATCGATTGATGCGGCTAATCGTAGCAGTACTGATTTCCACGTCTTTTACGATTTGCTCATAGGTATGCCCGTTTAACAACATCTGCGCAGTTTTTACACGCTGCGCCATGTCTGAAATTTCCTTCATAGTGCAAAGATCTTCAAAAAAATCATAGCACTCTTCTGTAGTTTTTAATGATAAAATCGCCTTAAATAGCAAATCTGCCTGTGGGCTTTTTGCCTTATGTTCAGCCATCAAGACCACCTCCTATCTCTGATGCAAATACGATATCCCATCGCATTAATACTTTTTCACTTTACCATATTGAACAAGAAAAATCAAATAATATTTTCTCAAACAATCATTTCTTTTCATATTTAAGGAAAAAATTAGATATTTGAAATCATATATTCCAAAAAATTTTTTACTCATGTAAACCACCGCAATGCAGTTGTTCAGCTCATATCGCCTCGCCGTTTGTTATAAGTGAAATCACAAATCAAAGTGTAAAATTGAGATTCAGAATGATTTTCACAACAAAAAAGAGAGAAACATCTCTTTAAGAATGCTTCTCTCTTCATATATTAGGCCAAATAGCCGCCGCGGGACAAAGGTAGAATTATTTCATCATGCTGGCAACTTCTGCCGCAAAATCATCCTCACGCTTCTCCAGGCCTTCGCCTTTTTCAAAGCGCACAAATTCAACCACCTTAATATCTCCGCCCAGTTCTTTCGCGCAATTGGCAATATACTGGCCAACCGTGAGATCTCCATCTTTCACGAAGGCCTGATCCACCAGGCAGTTCTCCTTATAGAACTTGCCAATCTTGCCATCCACCATCTTCTGTTTCACAAAGTCAGGTTTTGCGGCCATTTTCGGATCATTAGAAATCTGTGCAAGCAGAATTTCCTTTTCTTTTTCCAGAACCTCAGCAGGCACGGAAGCCTCATCCAGATAGCCAGGATTTACCGCAGCAATCTGCATGGCAACGTCTTTGCCCATTGTCACAAACTCGGGCTTACCAGCAACTTCGTCCGACGTATCGAAGCGAACCAAAACGCCATGCGTACCGCCGCCATGCACATAAGCCGCGCAAACGCCTTCGTAGCGCACAAAACGGCGAATCTTGATATTCTCGCCAATTACCAGCACTTTCTCCTGCAGAGCAGCTTCCACTGTGCCCTCGCCAAGCTGGCAAGCAAGCAGTTCTTCAACCGTAGCAGGATTCTGAGTCATTACTACATTGGCTACATCTTTCACGAATGTCTGGAACAGCTCGTTCTTCGCAACGAAATCCGTTTCTGCATTCACTTCGATCATAACGCCAAGTTTCTTTTCCAGGTCAGCAGTGGCATAAACCATGCCTTCCGCAGCAATGCGCCCCGCTTTTTTCTGAGCAGCTGCCAAGCCTTTTTCACGCAGCCATTCAACAGCTTTATCAAAATCGCCGCCGGCCTCAGTCAAAGCCTTTTTGCAGTCCATCATGCCGCAGCCAGTCTGCTCACGCAGTTTTTTTACATCCTGTGCAGTAAATGCCATGTTGCATTCTCCTATTCTTAAAAAATTTCAAACAACACTCTTATTCAGCAGCAGCTTCTTCCTGCACTTCGGCATCTTCCATCTGCTCGCCCTGACGGCCTTCCAGCACGGCATCTGCCATAGCGCCGGCAATCAGCTTCACTGCACGGATCGCATCGTCGTTACCGGGGATGACATAATCGATCTCATCCGGATCGCAGTTGGTATCCACAATAGCCACGATAGGAATGTTCAGCTTACGGGCCTCAGAAACAGCGATGCGCTCTTTGCGCGGATCCACAATGAACATTGCTTTCGGCAAAGTGCCCATTTCTTTTACGCCGCCCAAGAATTTCTCCAGCTTTTCAGATTCCAGCTCCAGCTTGGCAACTTCCTTTTTCGGAAGCATGTCAAACGTGCCGTCCTCACGCATTTTGTTGATCTGCTCCATACGGTCGATACGACGACGGATCGTGCGGAAGTTGGTGAGCATGCCGCCCAGCCAACGCGCATTTACATAATGCATGCCACAACGCATGGCCTCTTCACGAATGGATTCCTGCGCCTGCTTTTTTGTACCCACAAACAGGATGCTGCCGCCCTCAGCTGCCACATCGCGTACAAAATTATAAGCTTCGTCCAGCTTCTTAACGGTTTTCTGCAAGTCAATGATGTAAATACCATTGCGCTCGGTGAAGATATACTTCGCCATTTTGGGGTTCCAGCGGCGGGTCTGATGACCAAAGTGCACGCCGGCCTCGAGAAGCTGTTTCATAGATACGACTGCCATAATTATTTTCCTCCTAAAATTGTTTTTACCCTCCGCATTGCCACACGGCTTTTCACCTAAAAGGCACAACAAACCAAAGCAATGCGTGCGTATTGCCGTATTAGTATATCATACTCAAATCAAGATTACAAGAAATTTTTCTATTTTCTCGTTTTTCCGTCCATAACCGCTTCGCCGTCACTTTGCCATGTTATTGCGGCATTTCATCCTGAAACGGCCAGTATCCCTTTCCAAACATCATATCATACTGTATCAACCAGTTTTCATCAAACAGCTGCTGCTGTTCTGGTGTCATCGTTTCAGAAAGCGAGGAATCGGGTTCTACGGTCACACCACGCGTGCGGGCACGCATGACCGGAAGTTCCTGTATCAGCTTTTCAAACCACAATGGCATATCCAACCCATACAGGTCCATCATCACAGGGCTTATTTCATATGCCGCCACAGTGCCAAGCGAAACGCTTGTATGATAGTAATTGCTCCAAATCAGCAGATCTGTCTGACGCAAGTGCATAGTGGAAGTGTCACCCTGCTCAATAAAGCCTGTTTTTTCATACAGTTCATTACCTTTCCCCACTGGGTTAAAGTGATCACCCCAAAACACTACAATAACAGGTTCTTCCCGTTGTTCGAAATAATCAATCAATTCTCCCAGTGCTGCATCCGCCTCATAGATGCCGGTGGCAAAATCCCGAAGCTGGCTCAATGTTTCTTCAGAAAGGCCCGGATGTTCTGTGATTTGCACCAGTTCACTTTCCGGATACCTGGATTCATCATATGTAGTATGATTCTGCATGGTCACTGCGTGGATAAACAACGGGCCATCCTGCGACCTAGCCTCATACTCTTCGATGATGCGCAACGTCATTTCATGGTCAGAAATGAAACCACGGCGTTTATCAGGGGCCTCAAAATCGTCCTGCGCAATAAAAGTATCAATTCCAAGGTTCGGGTAGGCTGTATCTCTGCTCCAGAACTTACGCCCATACCCATGAATGGCAAGGGTTTCATATCCTTCCGTTTTCAGGAACTGCGGTAAAGCCGGAATCGACTTTGTCACATACTGCTGATAAGGCTTAGCCGGTAAGTGCTTCAAATTCTACATCGCATGTTCCCCCGCCGTAAGAAGGCGAAAAACAGTAGCCATATGCAGCCTCCTGCTTCAGGCGATTTAGATTCGGTGTTAGCTCCCTGTCAAATTCAATTCCTTCCAGCCGTGTAACATCCCAAAATGATTCATTCATTAAATAGATGATGTTGGGCTGGTTTTCCCGCTCACTCTCCTGAACCACTGCTGCATAGGAATTTTCAAATATCGGGTTGCGGTTTTCTGCCTCCTGCAAGGTCTTCTGCGCAAGCTGCTCCAGCGCATCTGCATGATACCCATCGGGTGCAGTAATATTCAGTACTCGCAAGTTTGTGATAAAACCTGTCACGATTCCGTGGTTGCGGTAATATCTATCCTGCATCCACATATCCGACCAGATCCCAAAAA
>CAMBHV010000076.1 GCA_945867255.1 uncultured Clostridia bacterium | reverse complement strand
CTTTTCCGCATATTTTCACAATCCACACCAATCAAAAACAGCCAGAAGGCCAGCACCGGAAACAATAGCGAAAGAAAATCCGTATAAAACACTGCGGCAGAAAACCATATGGGTGGCATGGCCATCAGGCAGATGGCCGCCAGAGCCCCTGTCGTTTCACCGCCAAGTTTTCTTCCTGCCTGTGCGGTGACAAAGATGCACAGCGCAGCCATGAACGCATTCAGGCACGCCGCGGCCATAAATAGGTCTTCACAGCCCAAGCTATGCACCAACTTAAAATACACTGCCAGAAATGCCGCACCGCCCAGATTGTTATTCCAGCGGTAGAAATAATTCGGATCAAATGTATGCGAAGTGAATCGCATCAGCTCCCCATAGACGCCCCATCCTTCACCGCCACGAAAAATGGCTTCCATATCATAAACTGGTTCAAAGCGCAACATTGCAGCAAACCCAATCGCAGCAAAAAAGAACGCAAGTGCAACCCCAAACGCCAAATGTGTGAAGTGCTTGACCAAAAATGGTTGAAATTTCTTGCTTAGACACCCTGTTCCCATCACCAGAAGAATAAACGTCGCAGTAATCAGGACTCTGTATATCGCCGGGCCCTGATTACTGAGAAAAAACACCAAAAGAAAAAATCCAAACATCATCGTGCATACAGCGCACACGCAACGCCGCAAAAAACGCTGCACTCTGTTTTCCTCTGCCCCCATGGGAAAGTCCTCCTCAGCGCGACGGGCGCACAGGGCGGCCCGACGGCGTATCATTCCTGACACACCTTGCCCGCCCCCAGGTACAGCTGTAAGCTTTTCCTTGAGGCGGGCTGTTTTTCAAGTCACAAAATTACATTATCCAACGACGCACACGAATGCCTATATGAGGCCGGCTTTTTACAGAGAGAAGTAGGCCACGCCGCCTTCGAACAGGCGCTGATCCTTGTTGCCGTCCACATTTTTATAAAGGTCATTGCCGAAGCGCTCGGAATGGCCCATCTTGCCCAGCACGCGGCCGTCCGGGCTTGTAATGCCCTCAATAGCCCACACACTGCCGTTGGGGTTATAACGCATATCCAATGTAGGAACGCCCGCAAGATCTACATACTGGGTAGCAATCTGCCCGTTTTCGCGCAGCTGTTCCAGCACTTTTTCACTTGCCACAAAGCGCCCTTCGCCATGGCTGATGGCAATGGTGTGCACATCGCCCGGCTGCGAAAACTGCAACCATGGCGATTTATTCGAAGCAACACGCGTATTCACCAGCATAGACTGATGCCGCCCGATCTCGTTAAATGTCAACGTGGGGCACGAGGCATCTGTTTTGACGATTTTCCCGAACGGCACAAGGCCCAGTTTCACAAGCGCCTGGAACCCGTTGCAAATGCCCAGCATCAAACCGTCGCGCTGTTCCAAAAGGGCATGCACCGCCTCGGTAATGGCCGGGTTACGGAAAAATGCCGCAATAAATTTTGCACTGCCTTCCGGCTCGTCGCCGCCGGAGAATCCGCCCGGCAGAAAAATCATCTGGCTTTCGCCGATGCGCCTTGCCAGCTCTTTTGCACTTTCGGCCACGTGTGCTGGCGTAAGGTTGTTGATGACAAACACATCGGGCACGGCGCCCGCGCGCTCCATAGCGCGGGCAGAATCATATTCGCAGTTCGTGCCCGGGAACACGGGGATCAGCACCCGCGGCTTTGCAATGCCCACCTTCGGGGCAACGCGTGTTTCCGCCCGATACGAAATGCAGGGCACCTGCGCCTGACTTTCCGGAGTGTGATAGGGGAAGATGGGTTCCAGCTTGTCTTCCCATGCCTGCAGTAATTCAGCCATGGGCACAGCCTCGCCGGCCGCTTCGAACACGCCTGTGTTTGTCGTCTCGCCCAGAAGCATGCCCACATCCACATCTTCTGCCAGCTCCAGCACAAAGCTGCCGTAGGCATAGTCAAACAAGCTGTCCGCGTCCACTTCGGGCGCAAGGCGGAAGCCAAGCTCGTTGCCAATGCACATTTTAAACAGTGCCTCGGCCACACCGCCCATGCCGGGCGTGTAGGCCGCCAGCACCTTGCCCTCGCGCATCAGGCCGTTCACCTGTTTCCACAACTCTTTCAGGCTCTGCGCCTGCGGGCGAAGCGCATCTTCCATGGCGGGGCGCAGCAGCACCACCTTTGAGCCGGGAAGCTTGAATTCCGGGCTGATGATATTCTGCGTTTCGTCCGCAGCCACGGCAAAGCTTACCAGCGTGGGCGGCACATCGATATGTTCAAACGTGCCGGACATGGAGTCCTTTCCGCCGATGGCGGCCACACCAAAATCGGCCTGCGCATCCAGCGCGCCCAGCAGCGCCGCCACAGGCTGGCCCCAGCGGGCAGCGTCTGTGCCCAGGCGCTGGAAATATTCCTGGAACGTCAGGTATGCCTTCTCGGCACAAAGGCCGGTGGCCACCAGTTTGGAGATGCTTTCCGCCACGGCAAGATACGCGCCGTGATACGGGCTTTTTTCACTGATCAGCGGGTTGTAGCCCCACGCCATGCCGGCGCAGGTGCGCGTTTCGCCGTGCAGCACAGGCATTTTATCCACCATGGCCTGAATCGGTGTAAGTTGCCGGCGCCCACCGAACGGCATCAACACGGTGCCTGCACCAATGGTGGAATCGAACCGCTCGGAAAGCCCTTTCTTGGAGCACACATTCAAATCTGCCACCAAGTTACGCATCTTTTCGCCGAATGTTGCGCCATTTACCTGCGCTTTGGCAAGCTGGGGTTCGGCCAATACGGCTCTGGCATGTTTTTCCGCACCGTTTGAATTTAAAAATTCACGTGCGATATCACAAATCACATGGCCTTTCCAGCGCATCACAAGGCGCGGTTCCGCCGTGACAACGGCCACTTTTGTGGCCTCCAGGTTTTCTTTGTTTGCAGCGGCAATAAATGCGTCTGCATCTTTCGCTTCCACAACCACTGCCATGCGCTCCTGACTTTCCGAAATGGCAAGTTCCGTTCCGTCCAGGCCGTCATATTTTTTAGGTACAGCATCCAAATCGATGGAAAGGCCGTCGGCCAATTCGCCAATTGCCACAGAGACGCCGCCTGCGCCAAAGTCATTACAACGCTTGATCATCAGCGTAGCGTCTTTTGTGCGGAACAAGCGCTGCAGCTTGCGCTCCACCGGGGCATTGCCCTTTTGTACCTCTGCGCCGCATGTCTCAAGGCTTTCCAGCTTATGAGCCTTCGAAGAGCCGGTGGCGCCACCGCAGCCGTCGCGCCCCGTGCGCCCGCCCAACAGAATCACTACGTCTCCGGGCGCCGGTTCTTCCCGACGCACAGCGTCCTCGGGCACAGCGCCCAGCACGGCACCGATCTCCATACGTTTCGCCACATATCCGGGATGATAAATCTCATCCACCACACCTGTGGCAAGGCCGATCTGGTTACCATAGCTGGAATAGCCGGCTGCAGCCGTCTGCACCAACTTGCGCTGAGGCAGTTTGCCGGGCATGGTTTCGCTGACGGGCTTCAGTGGGTCTGCCGCGCCAGTGACGCGCATAGCCCCAAATACATAGCCACGGTTTGCGAGCGGGTCGCGGATAGCGCCACCAATACACGTAGCCGCACCGCCGAACGGCTCGATCTCCGTGGGATGGTTATGCGTCTCGTTTTTGAATAAGAGCAACCAGGGTTCCTGTGTGCCGTTATTGTCCACATTGATTTTCACGCTGCAGGCATTGATCTCGTCGGATTCGTCCAGCCCTTTCAAGATCCCCTTTTTCTTAAGATATTTTCCACCCATGGTGCCCATATCCATCAGGCACATCGGTTTTTCTTTTTTGCCAGCGTATACTTCTTTGCGCATGGCAAGGTAACGCGCATATGCCTTTTCCAGTGTTTCGCTGCCGGGCACTACTTCGTCCAGAATGGTGCCGAAGGTGGTGTGGCGGCAGTGGTCGGACCAGTAGGTGTCGATCATGCGAAGCTCGGTGATGGTCGGGTCGCGCCCTTCCTTGCGGAAGTATGCCTGGCAAAAAGCCACATCATCCGCGTCCATGGCAAGGCCATATTGCTGCACCATCGCCGCCAAATCCGGTTTATCCAACCCGATAAACCCTGTCAGCGTAGCTACCGTATCCGGAGCGGCATATTCGGTTTTCAGCGTGGTTTTTTCTGCCAACGACGCTTCCCGTGCCTCCACAGGGTTGATCACATATTTCTTGATGGCTGCCAGTTCTTCCTCGCTGACACTGCCAGACAAAAGGAATACGCGCGCCGTGGCCACAGCCGGGCGCTCACCGCCGAACAGCAGGCCCACACATTCTGCCGCCGATGCCGCACGCTGGTCAAACTGGCCGGGCAGATATTCTGTGGCGAATACGGTAAACTCGCCCTTGGGGATTTCGGGATATACATCATCCAGCTGAGGCTCCGAGAACACCACCGGCACAGCCTGTTCAAACTGGCCTGCCTCCATGCCTTCCACATCATAACGATTTAAAATTCTCAGGCCCGTCAGCCCTTTTGCGCCCAGAAGACCGCGAAATTCTGCCAAAAGGCCTTTGGCCTCCACCGCGTGCTCAGGCCGTTTTTCCACATAAATACGCTGTACTGCCATGATCAGTTTCCTTTCTTTCCGGCGGCCAGTGCACGGGCGCCGATATCGCTGCGTTTGTGCAGCCCTTCAAAGTGGATATGTTCTGCTGCGTCATAGGCGTCCTTCACTGCTGTTCCAAGCGCTTTTGCCACTGCCGTTATGCCCAGCACGCGGCCGCCTGCCGTCACAAGCACGCCGTCGCACAGCTTTGTGCCCGCATGGAACACCGTAGCCCCGCCGCCGGGTAGCTGACCATCCACAAGGCCTGTGATGGGCTTGCCTGTCTCATATTTCTGAGGATAACCACCCGAAGCCAGCACCACACACGCCGCAGATGCCCCCTTCCAGGCAATAGGCACTTCTGCCAGTGTACCATTCGTGGTGGCTTGCATGATATCCAGAAGATCACCTTCCAGAAGAGGAAGCACCACCTGTGTTTCCGGGTCTCCGAAACGGCAATTGTATTCAATCACTTTTGGCCCGTTTGGTGTGAGCATGAGGCCAAAATACAAGCACCCTTTAAACGGGCAGCCCTCTGCCTTCATTGCCTCGATGGTGGGCTGGAAAATGGTGCGCATACATATCTGCGCGATATCCTCTGTATAGTAAGGATTGGGAGCGATCGTACCCATACCACCGGTGTTCAGGCCTTTGTCGCCATCCAACGCACGCTTGTGATCCATGCTGGAGACCATGGGCACCACTGTTTCACCATCTGTGAAACTCAGCACGGAAACCTCGGGCCCGGTAAGAAACTCCTCCACCACTACACGGCTGCCGGAAACGCCGAACGCACCATCCTCCATCATGCTTTTCACAGCATCCATGGCGTCCGCCTCATTCTCGCAAATCAACACCCCTTTGCCCAATGCAAGGCCATCCGCTTTCACCACCACGGGATACGTTCCTTGCGCGCGGATATAGGCACGCGCAGCATCGGCGTCATCAAAAGCCTCGTAACGAGCCGTAGGAATCCCATATTTTTTCATCAAGTCTTTGGAAAACACCTTGCTGGCTTCGATACGCGCCGCAGCTTTGTTGGGGCCAAACGCGGGGATGCCTTTCTCGGCCAGTGCATCCACCATACCAAGAGCAAGAGGGTCGTCTGGGGCAACCACTACATAGTCCACGGCATTTTCCACGGCCCATTCCACCATAGCCTGCACATCTGTGGCCTTAATGGGCACACACTCGGCATCAAATGCAATGCCCCCGTTGCCCGGCGCACAGTAAAGCTTCGGTGCCGCCTTGGCCTCTTTCAGTTTTCGGATGATGGCGTGCTCACGCCCGCCACCGCCTACAACAAGTACTTTCATGGCATTTCCTCCGTCACTCTGTTCGTTGAAAAATTACAACGTCTTCGTTTTCAAACACTGCTTCAAATCCGGCCGGCACATCGGTGGAAAACACACAGGGTTGCACCTGTTCTGTTACATCCCATCCATAGCGTGCCGCCTGGCGAGAATACACGATATAGTCGATTCCCTTTTCCCGGCAGAAACCGGCCGCCTGTTCGGCCGTCATATCCGGGCCGAACAACGCCTTCATTTCCTCCACGCGTTGAAAAATCTCTTCCTCGGGCACCCCCAAGTTGGATTTTGCATATTTGAAGCTCTCCATGTAAAACTGTCTTCCGCAAAGACCGGAATACACATTGGAAAGCCCTTCCAGCGCCTTACCTGTATGAGTACGGTTCGTAGCAAGCAAAGCGTCCTGTGGAACATTCTGCTGTATCCATTCCATGGCCTGCTGCTCTGCAGCCGTCAAAGGAAGATCCCACGAATCATCCGCTTGTGCACGTGTCATCACTGGTACGGTCTCCTGCACCATCTGCACCATGGTACACAACCCTGTTACAAAGCCCACCAAAGCCAGCAGGGCCACAGCACCCCGACACATCAGCGACACTGCCTTTTTATGCCGTGCGCAAAATGCCAAAAAGCCGGGCAGGTTCTGCACGGCCAACGCATCTGCACACAACAGGCCCAAAAAAGCAAAATACATCTGGCTCATCGCTTCGTGGTCGAACAAAAAAAATGCAGCGAAGCCACCCAACAGACCGGCATACAGCATCAATTTTTCACCTGAAAGGCGAAAAATGCGCGGCACATCCCGTATGCCACCCAACAGTGCCAAGGGCATGGCGGCCGGCGCATAACACACCGCCTGTGCCAGCATGAACACTGGCGCTGCCACC
>CAMBHV010000075.1 GCA_945867255.1 uncultured Clostridia bacterium | reverse complement strand
CTTTCAGCACGGCGCCCTTTGCCGCCTGAATCCATACCGTGCGGAACGTTCCGGCAAGAGATGCATCTTCACACGGAAATTCCACAATCATATTGTTATCCAGCCGGCCCGTCATAATGCCAGGTTCTCTGCCAGGGCCCTCCACCAGCACGCATTGCTGTGTACCAAACAACCCGGCGCACAACTGCTCTACAATATCATCCTGAATCTTCAGCATACGTGCCATACGGGCAGTCTTCTGCGCATGCGTCACATGATCCGGCATGTTAGCGGCACGTGTTCCCTCTCGCTTCGAATAAATAAAGGTAAACAACTGCGCATACCGCACGGTTTGAATCAGTTCCAGTGTTTTTTCAAAATCCGCTTCTGTTTCGTCCGGAAAACCCACGATGATATCACTGGAAAACGTCAAATCCGGAATTTTCTCCTTCGCATAGCGGATCAGGCTCAGATAATCCTCCACCGTGTAACTCCGGTTCATGCGCGCCAGAACTTCATTCGAACCAGATTGCACCGGCAAGTGCAGATGATGACATACATGCCGTGACGCGGCAATGGTGTCGATCAACTTACGGGTAGCATCTTTGGGATGGCTTGTCATGAAGCGCAGCCGATAATCGCCCGGAACAGCATCCAGCATGGCAAGAAGGTCAGAAAAATCTGTTTTTTCTGCAAGGCCTTTGCCGTACGAATTGACATTTTGCCCCAAAAGCGTGATATCCTTGTACCCCTGCGCTACAAGGCTGCGGAACTCTTCCAAAATCTCTGCGCTGGTGCGGCTGCGCTCTCGTCCACGCACATAGGGTACAATGCAGTATGAACAGAAATTATCACACCCATACATGATGGGCAACCACGCCCGGAAACTACAACCGCGCTGCAAAGGCATGCCTTCCACAATATCCGGCCTATCATCCGGGGTTTCCAACACCCGGCGACGCCTGGCAATCCGTTCACACAACAGCTGGGGAAGCATATCGATCCTGTTCACACCCGTTACGATATCCACAAACGGGTAACTTTTTCGAAATTTGTCCACCACACTTTTTTGCTGGGTCATGCATCCGCATACCACGATCATCAGTTTCGGATTTTCCTCTTTCAGTGCTTTCAAAGCACCTACATTGCCAAACACGCGCTGTTCTGCATGCTCACGCACCGCACAAGTGTTAAACACAATCATATCTGCCTGTGAAATTTCTTTGCACATTTCGAACCCGATGTCACAAAGAACACCGGCAATCTTCTCGCCGTCATTCACGTTTTGCTGGCAGCCAAACGAGTGTACATAAAGCTTTGGCGTGTGCTGATAATATGCTGCAACCACACTTGCCGCATTGCTATTTCTTTGAAACTGTACCGTCTGCATGGGGTACCTCTTATTCTTTCTGAATATTTTACCTACAAAATGGGCCTACTACTCGAGTATACAAAACTATTTTACTATATTTAGTGTTTTTTCGCAAGAAAAAAAGTACATCTGCATATCGGCAAAGCCCTTCCCCTTTTTTTTCAATGTGCCCGCCTGATATTTGTAACAATATACATACCTTGGTCGAACAAACCTTCCTCCACCGAGAGAAAGGGTTTATTTTCACAAGGCCCCCCAAACCGCTGTCGCACAGAATACCTAACACAAAATACCATACCGGATACCTATGGGCACATACGGCAAGCCATATCCCGTTATCAAACAGACATATATCGTTCTTTGCACCTTTGGCAGTGGCCGGCATTGTCCTGACTGCTCCGGAGATGATAATCCTTCACAGTATTCTATCCTTTTGGCTGGATGACATGATGAGAGACACCGCTTTTCCAGAAGGACGGATAATTCCCGCTGAGCTTATGGCTATGGGTGATCATAAGTGCGTTTATACGATACAAATAAAAGCAATGTGGCGGTCTAAAAACATGCCTCCACATTGCTTTTTATGAAATCAACCTTCCGTTTTGTTTCCTAAAAGGAAATCGTTCAGACGTTTTGCTTCCGCCTCAAAATCACAACCAATCAGAGAACTTTCCAGTGTACCGGATATCGACCATGTATTCGATTCTTCCGGAACGGTAAGTTGTTGTGCGTCGCTGCCCAACAGAGACGGCATCTCCAAAGCAAGTTGCCACAGCTCCGCGTTTGTAAGGTTCGTCTCAATCATAGGCAACACAAGATTCGCTATAGCGTCTATTTTAGATAAACTCAATGTTGCTATCTGGTCTGCTGCAGCCTGCACCACTTCGCGTTGGCGCTCTACCCTGGCCCAATCACTATCCAGATGACGAATGCGCGCATATACCAATGCTGTAGGACCATCCAGGCGAGTTGTACCTGCATCCCATTTTTCTTGTCCGGCAATGCTGTTCATATAATCGGCCTCTTCCTGGCTCATCTCCACTTCAACGCCACCAATGGCTGTGATCGCCGTTTCAAATACGGAAAAATCCACTTTTACATAGCGGTTTACATCCACTTTGTAGTATTCCTGCAAAGTCTTCAGAAGAAGTTCCGCACCCCCGTATGCATATGTATGAGTCAGCCAATCATCCCCCACATTTGGGATAGAAACACCTACGCCACGTTCGAACGAAACTAGCTTCCAAGTGTTGTCCTTACTATCGATGGACACCAGCATCATGCTATCCGCACGTGCGATCTGGCCTTCTTCTCTTTCATCAGAGCCAATAATCAGGATGTTGGTGATATCCTCATTTTTGTTGATTTCCCCCTCCGGCGGCTCAATGGTGCCTCCGTTTTCCATAACATCAATATCATCCAGATCCAGCGTTCCCAAAGAAATTTCCGTTTCCGGTGTCTGCGATTGAGAAGCAGCAACAGATGCGGCTGGGCGTGCTAGCAGGTTCAGCTTACTGTTCACATAAAATACCCCGGAGGCCAGCACTGCCAGCAGAATCACCAGCACCGCGGCCCCAGCCAGCAGCCATTTTCTCCTTTTTTTAAAAAAACGCATCACAACCGCTGCGCCACCCCTCTTTGCGGTCTAACAATCTGTTCTTGATTATAGGCTTGAGCTGCAAAAATTCAATTACTTGCGGGTGAAATTCATGTGAAAATCAAATATGCGCAATACAAATAAAAAAGAACAGCAGTAAAAAGCAGCGGAGCGCACACATATTTTTGTGAGCGCTCCGCTGTTTTTGTTTGTTTTTATAGTAAAGCGTTTTCCATTTACACCTGCACGGGACCCATTTCCGGCGAAAAGCAATATAGCTTTACAGTTAAAATGCATTTAAAAGAAAGAAACCTGGCTTGTTTTGGGCAAGTCTCCTAATGCACCGATCTCTGCCAACGTATCCATGATTGTGCTGGAGGCCCCGCATGCAGCCTGTAGTTCTTCCGCAGAAATGTATTGTTCCCCATTCATAGTGGCATCTTCCAGCGCAGTAGCCACTGATTCCCCAAGGCCCTTCAATGCCATAAAAGGCAGGCGAATTTTCCCATCCTCAATGACATATGTTTTAGCCCGGCTTTTTCCGATTCGAACAGGTAAAAATTCGTAGCCGCGCTGCAGCATTTCATTTACAATTTGCAGCGAAGCAAGCATATCTTCGTCTTTTGCGGTTTTCTCTTCTTTCGGGCGCTGCTCGATTTCTTTCATATGCTGTTGTGCTACTTTCACGCCACCCACTGCTGCTTCATAGTCGATGTCTTCGCCGCGCACCGTAAAATAAGTCGCGTAAAATGCCAATGGATGATACACTTTGAACCACATCAAACGAATGGCCGCAATCAAGTACGCTACGGCATGTGCTTTCGGGAACATATATTTGATTTTTTTACAACTGTCCAAATACCACTCCGGTACATCATGCTGGCGCAGCATGTCTTCCACGCCTTCCGGGAAGCCTCCCTTGGCCACTTTGCCTTTACGCGTCAGCTCCATAATGGTAAATGCCTGCTTGGGTTCTACACCTTTATGAAGCAGATATGTCATGATGGAATCTCGCGTTCCGATTACGTCAGAAATGGTGCACACACCTTCCCGAATCAGGTCCTGCGCGTTGCCGTTCCACACATCCGTACCGTGCGAAAGGCCCGAAATCTGAATCAAATCGCCAAAGCTTTTTGGCTGCGCCTCAATCAACATGTTTCGCACAAATCGTGTGCCAAGCTCCGGTATGCCGAATGTACCCGTCTCGCTGCCGATCTGCTCGGGTGTCACGCCAAGCGCCCGTGTGGAGACAAGAAGTGAGATCACGTCTTCATCATTCATGGGTACATCTGTCATTTTTATGCCCGTCATATCCTCCAGATACTTATACATGGTGGGCACATCATGGCCAAGTTCGTCCAGCTTCAAAATCGTATCATGCAGATATTTAAATTCGAAATGTGTAGTAATAACACCCTTTTCTTTATCATCTGCCGGGTGTTGTACCGGGCAGAAATCATACACATCGTGGTCGCTGGGCACTACCACCATGCCGCCCGGGTGCTGACCCGTAGTTCGCTTAACACCAACGCAGCCTTGTACCAAGCGGTTTTCCTCTGCACGGTTCACGGTTCGCCCGCGTTCCTCCAGATACTTTTTCACATAACCATATGCCGTTTTATCCTGCAGGCCAGAGATGGTACCCGCCTTGAACACGTGATCTTTTCCGAAGATATCTTCCGTATATCGATGAATGCGGCTTTGCACGTCACCGGAAAAGTTCAAGTCAATATCCGGCTCTTTATCCCCGTCAAAGCCGAGGAACGTTTCAAAGGGAATATCATGCCCGTCTACAATCAACTTTTCTCCGCACTGCGGGCAAAGCCTGTCCGGCAAGTCAAAGCCATCCACAACGGAACCGTCCGTATAGAATTCGCTCCATTTACATTTTGGGCAAAGGTAGTGAGGAGGAAGGCTGTTCACCTCGGAAATACCGGAAAAGTGCGCCACCGCAGAAGAACCCACAGAGCCACGCGACCCCACCAGATACCCATACTCTTCGCTTTTCAGCACCAACTTCTGTGCAATGACATACAACACAGCAAAACCGTGCTTGATGATGGAATCCAATTCTCGCGTAAGGCGTTTTTCTACCAATTCGGGAAGCGGATCTCCATAACGCTGTTTTGCATTGCGCATAGTATCTTCACGCAATGTCACATCTGCCCCTTCAATGGTGGGCGTATACAGGCCTTTCGGGATAGCACGCACATCCGCGTCGATCATGTCGGCGATTTTGTTCGGGTTTTCTATCACGATCTCACGTGCTTTTTCCTTGGGCAAATAACTGAATTCGCGCAGCATATCATTGGTGTCACGGAAATACAGAGGTGCTTGGTTATCGGCATCCTGAAAACCGTTGCCCGCCTGAAGCACTGCACGATACACCGCATCCTCCGGGTTCAGGAAATGGACATCGCCTGTTGCCACCACCATTTTCTTCAGCTTTTCACCAAGGCGCAGCACAGTTTTATTGAATTCCTGAATCTGCTCAATGCTGTCCACCATGTGCTCGCGAAGCATATACTCATTATTTCCCAGAGGCTGAACTTCCAGGTAGTCATAATAAGAGGCAATGGCGCACAGTTCTTCAAAGCTGCGCCCCTCTACAATGGCGCGATATAACTCACCCGCCTCACAGGCAGAGCCCAAAATCAGCCCCTCTCTATGCTTATTCAAAAGGCTGCGTGGAACACGCGGCACCTTGAAGAAATGCTCAATATGCGCGGCACTCACAATTTTATACAAATTTTTCAGGCCCGTTTTATTCTTCACAAGAATGATCAGGTGGAAATTCTTTTTAGAAAGTCCGCGTGCACCGCCAAGGCCAGTATTGATGCCCTGTGCATTCTGCACGCCGCGCAAAGAGAGGTCTTCCACCATTTTTACAAAAATCTGTGCCAGCGCCCGCGCGTCATCACATGCGCGGTGGTGCTCAAACGGTGGGATCTCAAGATATTTCCCAATCGTATCCAGCTTATAATTGCGAAGGCCCACGTACAATGCCTGTGCCAGTGGCAGCGTATCGATGTATGTGTTTTTGAACTCCATACCGAAGCGCTGGCAAGCCGCCTTCAAAAAGCGGATATCAAACCCATGCGCATTATGCGCAACCAGGATGCGCCCGTCTACATAATTCAAAAAATCGCGCACAGCCTGTTCCTGGTCCGGTGCATCCTTCACCATATCGTCTGTAATGCCGGTAAGCTTGGTGATATTATCCGGAATGTGTACACCCGGGTTTACAAAGCTATTGTAACTTTCTTTGATCTCCCCGTTTTCCACCACTACTGCGCCGATTTCGGTAATGGCACAATCCTGTGGAGAAAGGCCTGTGGTTTCCAGGTCAAACACCACGAAAGATCCCTGCATCGGCACATCCTGGGTTCCATACACCACGGGCACCATGTCATCCACAAAATATGCTTCACAACCGTAAATCAGCTTAAAATCCGGGTCTTTTTTGTGAATATCATCCACCGCCAGCATCGCCTCGGGGAACCCTTGCACCACACCGTGATCTGTAATTGCAATAGCTCGATGGCCCATACGATGCGCCATTTTCACTGCCGCGGCCGGGTCACAAAAACCATCCATGCTGCTCAGCTTCGTGTGCAGATGAAGTTCCACACGCTTCTCACCCTCGGCATCGTCTGTACGTTGCTTGCGGGCGGTCTTCAGCACATCATCGGGCATAATGACATAATCTCGCTCAAAGCGGTCATATTCACAGCGGCCGCGAATCACCAATGTATCGCCTTTTTTCAGTTCGTCCAGCTTCTCGCTATTCTCATTTTGCTGCAGGCGCAGTTTCACATTGATAGAACCAGTAT
>CAMBHV010000074.1 GCA_945867255.1 uncultured Clostridia bacterium | reverse complement strand
CTTGCATGTGTTAGGCGCGCCGCCAGCGTTCGTCCTGAGCCAGGATCAAACTCTTCATTAAATGGTATCTAAACCAGCTAATGCTGAATTTAAATCTCTGCAATTCTCAGACGCTCGCTTGCGTCCTTATGAATTACTTAAAGGAAATTTGTTTCGTCGCACTCTTCCGTGCGCTCTAAGGGTTCCGTTAAGCTTCTTGATATTGTTTAATTTTCAAGGTCCTTTTCGCTCACCCGCTTCCCGCGGACAGCTTGTTTATTATATCTCATTCAGTTCCGTTTGTCAAGTACTTTTTTGAGATTTTTTTCGCTGCCCTTGCGCCGTTGTGGCGCGGAGGGGGTGTGATTCAGTATTATAGGCATTTTCCTCCCATTTGTCAACGGTTTTTTTGAAAAAACTTCAAATTATTTTTTGAATGCCACATATAGTATTTTTACCTCAAAAAGGGATACAAAATATGCTTTACTTTTTCATGGGAAATGCTTGCGTATTTTTATATCATATATTACCATATAAGAGCAAAAGGAAAATTTAATGTTTTTTCTTTTTAGAAAGGTGGATAAGGCTTTGCTTCTGGCAGTGAATATTAGTAATTCACAGATCACACTTGGAGGGTACGAAGCCGATCGGCTTTTATTTTGTGCACGCGTCCATACAGATCGCCAGTGGACAAGTGACGAGTATGCCGTTCAATTTTCCCGCGTGCTCACCCTTTACGGCTATGATGCGTCACAAATTAACGGTGTAATATCTTCCTGTGTGGTACCTTCCCTTGCGGATACCGTGCGGCGCGCTCTTGGTATTTTATATGCTGGCCGTATTTATACTGTGGGGCCAGGATTAAAAACCGGCCTTGCGATGCGAATGGACGACCCTGCCCAGCTCGGCGGCGAACTTGTGTGTTGCGCAGTTGCCGCACGTGCTGTGGCGCCGCTGCCCTGTGTTGTGGTTTTGATGGACACTGCCATTTCAATGGTAGCTTTGGATGAAAAGGGCGTTTTGTGCGGCGGTGCGATCCTTCCAGGCGTACGCACTGGGTATGATGCATTGTGCGCTCGTACAGCGCAACTGACTCAGTTTGAACTTCGGGTACCGGCCAGTGGTGTATTGGGCACCAATTCTGCCGCATGCATGCAAGCCGGAGCTGTGTTTGGCACCGCCAGCATGTTGGACGGCATGTTGCGGCATTTTTCGCAAGCACTGCACGGCCCGGTTTCCTGCGTGGCCACCGGAAGTTTTGTTCCGGTGATTACAAAATACTGTTGCCATCCTGTGCAATATAAAGAGCATCTGATTCTGGAAGGCCTTCGCCTTTTATATGAAAAGAACGTTCGTTAATAGTGGTGTTTCCTCTTATATATTACATTATATAGGGGTTGCATAAATTTAGTTTACGCCGTATCCGTAATAAGGGCGGAATGGCAGTAAAGGAGAAATGTTAAAATGGAAAAGAAAATGAACGTGCATCGCCTTGTGCAGCTTGCTTTGCTAGTGGCAGTGGAGTTAGTAATGACTTACACACCGCTGGGCTATCTGCACATCGGGCCCCTATCCATCACCTTTCTGATGATTCCTGTCGTTTTGGGCTCTATTTTGATTGGCCCTGGCGCAGGAGCCATTCTGGGCGGCGTGTTCGGGCTTACCAGCTTTGCACAATGTTTTGGGGCAGAGGCTTTCGGTGTGGTTCTGCTGGGCATCAGCCCCGTGCGCACATTTCTGGTGTGCGTGCCCACACGCATTCTGGCCGGATGGCTGCCCGGCCTTATTTTCCGCGCTATCTGGGCTGCAGAAGGCACCCGCAAGCATTGGCTTTCCTTCGCTGCCGCCAGCTTTGCAGGCCCGGTGTTGAATACACTGCTGTTCATGGGGGCGCTATTGACATTCTTTTATTCTACGGATTATATCCAAGGTATGGTCAGCACTATGGGCGCAAGCAACCCTCTTATGTTTGCAGCCATGTTCGTTGGGGTGCAAGGCGTTGTAGAAGCCTTGGTAGGGTTTATTGTCTGCACCGCAATCTCCAAAGGCGTGTGGAAACCATTGCATAGAAGCTGACGAAAGTGGACTCGCCTTTTTTCGCGGAAAACTTCTTGGCAAACTTTTATATTTGTGGTATGATAATGGATGTCCGAAAGGGCATCCATTTTTTGTTGCCTATAACAGCAAATCATTTTCATGCGTCCGTAGCTCAGGTGGATAGAGCGTTCGGCTCCGACCCGGAAGGCCGCTGGTTCGAATCCAGTCGGGCGCACCATAAAAGACCGCTGTGTTTTCACACAGCGGTCTTTTATTATATTTCTAACTCGCATATTCTTGTTCGGATTTGTTTTCCAATCCATTTTTGGCTTCTCTGGAAGCGTCTTAAATGCACCGCTTAGAGTAGGTTTCACTTCTGCGATACTTCACCCCTCACTTTAGCCTCATTCAGCGCTACTCATGCCGTCTTTTCGGCATTATCAGCCTCATCTTCCTTATAGTCCCATCGTCTTACTGAGTCCCTGTCCAATGAGGTCCTTTTTTATCGAAAACCGCCAGTTTCACCCTAACACACTCTTGTGACAAGGCTACGTTTGTAGTATACCCAAATTTCACGTTTTGGATTCCCCAGTGCCGTCATGAGACGATACGCCGTTTTCTCATCTGCTACCTGGCATTCTTTAGGGTCAACCTTTTTTCTTGTGGGCCCGCCAAACTGGATTATGGGTGATGCAATCAAATTTTACCGTGTCAAAGAAGCGCTACACAGACCAGAATGGGCTCTCTCAATCATTTTCTCTGCAAGAACGCCACTAATATTTTCGTTTATTCTTATTGCTCACATGAGATTGTAGCAATCCTGAAAAGTCTCCTTGTCCCATCCCCCCCAAACTGATAGTATGCGCAAAATCCGATAGAACAGTCGAAATGAAACAAACCATAGCAAAACCAGCAACATGATGAACCCCACCCATTATGGCCCAGAATATCCGTAAACCTTCGCCCATCTGATAGGATACTATCTTGCCCTGTGATATGTCTCTGTTCAAGGTTTACTGCAAGGTTGCCAACTAGTACTTAGCCAAAATAAGGAGTCTGTGATCAGAGAAGCGCCCTTTTACATAAGAATATAAACATTAATTTTTTCACGTAAGCTTGTGGATGTACTCTATCCCATTAATCTCCTGCGATTCGTGTCAATCCTTCGTCATGCAGAAGTCTATATCTTGATAAAAAACATCAAATTTACAACTTCCATTTAAATTGCGCGATTCACAATTACATCGTTTTGATTTATTCAATTTGTAGAAAAGACCATTCCATTTTTAGTTAATATACAAAAAATAACCTATTGACTTCTAAAAAACTATGCAGTATTCTTAAGTAAAGATTTTAAAACGCCGTTTCAAAATTTTATATTAAGGCTGAATTTATAAATTTTAGGAGGAATATTAAAATGGAATCTGTCAACTTCTCACTAAAAGACAAAATTGCGTGGATCACCGGTGCCTCTTATGGAATCGGATTCGCTATTGCAAAGGCATATGCGGCAGCCGGGGCCAAAATCATTTTTAACGACATCAACGCAGAGTTGGTTCAAAAAGGACTCGATTCCTACCAAAAAGAAGGAATCGATGCACACGGTTATGTGTGCGACGTTACAGATGATGAAGCTGTTGCCAATTTGACTCATGAACTCGAAGAAACATTTGGAAAAATCGATATCTTGGTCAACAATGCCGGCATTATTAAGCGCATTCCAATGCTGGACATGAGCGTAGAAGATTTCCGTCGCGTTGTTGATGTAGACTTAAACGCACCTTTTATTGTGGCAAAGTCCGTACTGCCTGGAATGATTAAACAAGGACATGGGAAAATCATTAATATCTGTTCTATGATGAGTGAATTAGGGCGTGAAACCGTTGCAGGATATGCCGCCGCCAAAGGTGGATTGAAAATGCTTACCCGGAATATTTGTTCTGAATTTGGCGAATATAATATTCAGTGTAACGGTATTGGTCCTGGATATATTGCCACACCTCAGACCGCGCCGCTACGTGAGCGTCAAGCCGATGGAAGCCGGCACCCATTTGATCAGTTTATTATTTCCAAAACGCCAGCGGCACGTTGGGGAACCCCAGAGGATCTCATGGGCCCTGCAGTTTTCCTTGCCAGCGACGCATCTAATTTCGTAAATGGTCACATTTTGTATGTAGATGGTGGAATTCTTGCTTATATCGGAAAACAGCCCTAAATCACATAATAAGATTTCAAATCAAAAGGAAGGATCACCATGAAAACAGCCAAACTAGTTGATGTGGGAAAATTTCACATTGAAGAAGTCGCTGTTCCCCAAATTGAGATGCCGACACAAATCCAAGTCAAAGTGATGGCTGTTGGAATTTGCGGGACGGATTTGCACATTTTCAAAAGCGGAAGAAGCGATGTAAAACTCCCCCGCGTGATGGGGCATGAATTATCCGGAATTGTCACTGCCGTCGGCAGTGAAGTGACACGAGTTAAGGTTGGAGACCGGGTCGTTTTGGATCCCGTATTTTCATGTGACCGTTGCAATACCTGCCGCAAAGGATACCCAAATGTTTGCGAAAATGTAAAATGTTACGGCGTGCAGATGGATGGCGGGTATCAAGAATATATTGTTGAAGATGAAAAGCATTTTTATTCGTTCAACTCCAGAATCAGCTTTGAAAATGCCGCACTTGCAGAACCTTTCTCCATCGGAGCCAATATCCTTGACCGGGCACAGATAAAGCCAAAGGAGAATGTACTGATCATTGGTGCTGGTACCATTGGCCTTTCAATCGCCTCATTATCCAAAGGTATAGGCGCCAATGTAGTCGTTTCGGATATCGTCCAGACTAAGCTAAACAAGGCGAAAGCCATGGGGGTCGACGGCACAATTAACTCGCAGAAAGACGACTTGGAAACAGCCGCTTTCCGTTTTTGTCCGGAAGGCTTTGACGTTATTATCGACGCAGTAGGCGTAACTGCACTTTTCGAAAGGTGTTTGGCATTTGCTGCTCCAAGAGCCAGAATCGCCTGCATTGGATTTGACGCCAACCCCGCGCAAATTCCTCCAGTGATAATCACCAAAAAGGAACTGAGCATCATTGGGTCACGAATGAATTGTCATCAATTTCCAAAGGTAATGCAACTTCTTGCGGAAGGTAAAATTGATGCATCAAGCTTCATTTCCAGAACCTATCATTTGTCGGAGATTCAAAAGGCATTTGAAGAAACGCTTGCACATTCCGACGAAGTCGTGAAAACTTTGATTCTCTGTGGAGAGTCGTAAATTCTTTAAAGAGAGGAAAACATCATGTCGGACGTTTATGCAAAATTGAAAGAATTGGGCATCGAACTACCTACAGCCGCAAAACCCGGTGGGGTTTACTCGCCAGTCAAAGCGTTCGGGACAACGTTTTTGTATTGTTCCGGCTGTGATGGAAATCTAGAGGGTGAAGATCTGGTACTGGGAAAACTGGGCCAAGATTTAACCGTAGAACAGGGACAGGTATACTCTCGCAATTGTATGCTCAAGCTTTTGGCAAATCTACAACGTCATCTAGGCGATTTAAACCGAATCAAAAGATTTGTCAAAATTCTAGCATTTGTACAAAGCACAGATGATTTCCATGCACAGCCACAGGTCATAAATGGAGCTTCCACACTTTTGAGAGAAGTTTTCGGCGATGAAATCGGTCTCGCCGCACGCAGTGCAATCGGGACAAATGCTCTTCCCGGCAATGTTCCGGTCGAAATTGAACTTTTGGTGGAGTTCGAATAATTCTCTCCTGTTCACCTTTGATAGGTAATTGAACAATAAAAAAGATACGGTTTGCCGATTCTTGTCAGAGCTAGAGAAAGATTTCTTTCTAAACTTATTACCAAGAAAAAGCAAACCGTATCTAATACTTATCAATCATTCTGAGATGAAATCAGCCGCCATATGCGGAACAACCCATTGCCCGAGAAATATTTTTAGCCGTATTGCAAACCTTTTTGCAATCATCTTCCCAGTTGCTAGAATCCATATCCAACCGGGTTGCAGTAAGGCTTATTGCTGCAATTGGCAATCCGGAAACATCGCAGATGGGAGCTGAAATACAATAAATATCCTTTTGGTGCTCAAAATAGTCTACTGCATAAAAATTTTTCCGAACTTCACGAAGTTGATTTATTAATTCCGCATAAGTTGTAATTGTATTCGACGTATAAGCTTTATAGGGCCCCGGCCCTAGCAATTCCAAAATGTCATCGGGCGTTTTCCAAGCAAGCATCACTTTTCCGCTTGCAGAACAATACATGGGTATTCCCTTACCAATTTGTGAATATGTGCGCACCATTTTACTAGGGCTTTCCATTTTATCGATATAAACTGCTCTCCCATCGCACTCGACGCTCAGTTGCGCTATTTTTTCCGTTTCAGCACACAATTGTTTCAAAAACGGACGAGCTACCTGATGCAAATCCAAGTTGCTTAAAAGAGCATCACTGATATGCAAAAATCTAAGGCCCAGATAATATTTTTCGCTCTCCGAATCCTGCCGAACATATCCATAATTGCATAACGTGTTAAGCAAACGATAAACCGTACTTTTGTTGACAGAAATACCATCGGAAAGTTCCTTCAAAGAAGCTCCGTCCTGATATCCTGAGAGATGCTCAATCAGAATCAGCGCACGTTCCAGTGCCTGAACATTTTCCGGCTTATTGCTTTTCACGATGCCTACCTCCTTGCATTTTTACAGAGTAAAAGCACAATTTGCAAAGTCACATACAACTTTTGCAGTATCGAGTCTAGAATTGCTTTTCAGTATTAT
>CAMBHV010000073.1 GCA_945867255.1 uncultured Clostridia bacterium | reverse complement strand
ATAGTGCGTTGCCTCATCATATCGGCGTTTTTCCATAAGCTCAGTTAGAACAGAGATATGCTTTCGAAAATCGTGTGTCAATCGGCGTTGCCCATCATACGCCGCGGATAACGCCAGCACGCTTTCCCGCTGCATACGTTCTCTCTCACTGATTGCAACTAGCTCCTCATGCTCCTGTGTATTACGCTTTAGCGTGTCAATAAGTACCAAGACAATGATATTGGCAATGGCCAAAACGCAAAGACAGACAAGTGCGAATTGCTTTGTTGTTCTCTGATTATCATTGTATGGTGAAACCGCTGCATAGAGCAGAAGTAACACAAGAATAGATGCAATGGGAAACACTGTGGTGATAAGTGTCCATACGCGATTATTTTCGTTGTATTGCCCTGGGGAATGGAAGTGTTTGACAAATTGAGATAATACGAGCATGCACAATCCGCCGACAAAACCCGTCACAGTGTATAACACCCGATCATTAACCAACATTTCTCTCGGTATACCATAGGTCGCCATCACAGCAAATTCCAGCACATAAGCAAGGAGGTTGAATAATGCATAGACTGATACGGATAAAAACACCTTAAACGCCAAATCTCCAACATACAGCAAAACACTCAGTAATAAAATTGAAGCTATGACAGAAATCACCTTAACGGGACTCAATACAGATGCTTCAATGTTTAGTAAAAAGCACACTGCTGCATCCCACATCAAGGCTATTACCCAAAATCTAATTCCCTGATACTTCCTCACGAAAAAACCATCGAAGAACCAAAGGAAACTTAACAGCTGAACGCTATTCAGCAAAGTGCTGATTACATACGCCATCGTTTCATCCCCTTCCAATGTAGGTACTCCTGTTTAAGATATTTGTAGTTTCTGGCACTGATTGGCAATTTTGTGTCATCATTTAGCCATACGCCTGTACTCTTTATTCGTTGAATGTAGGCCATATTTACAAGATAGCTTTGGTGAATTCTTAAAAAGCCTCGCTCCTGTAGAAGCTCCGTCAAATCGCTCATGGTCATACTCACAACCATTTCCGCGCGTAATTCGTTTACCATATGTATCTTAAGATGCCGTCCCTCTGTTTCTGCGTATACAATATGCACTGGCATGACGTCTATCTCGTTGTTTTCGCTGGAAAAGCGTATGTGTCTACGTTCTTTCCTGTAAGCCGATATAACTGCATCTAAGCACTCCGGCAGTTTTTCTTCCAGATGATCTTTTAGCAGATAGCGAAGTGCATGAACTTCGTAACCATCTAGACTATACTGCACATAATTGGTCACAAAAACCAAAATTATATCTGATGATGAAACTCGAAGCCTTCTGCCAAGCTCTATGCCGTTCAGTTTTCCCATATCTATATCCAGGAAAGCGACATCGTACTGCTCTGCATTGATCTTGGCCATTTGTTCCAAGTCCGAAACACAATCAACAGACACACGCCATGTCGGTTTGTCAAGAATGTTGAGAATGTTCTGCTTTAATCCTTCCGCAAATAGGGGTTCATCGTCACACACTAGAACCTTCATATGTCGATCCTCCTTATAAACTGTCCAAACATCAGTCATCAGATGCACAAGAGTCTTTCTCACCATAGTCCCAAAAAACCTTTCTGTCAAATCGCAGACGAAAATCCCTTAAAAATATGGAATTATCATATATAGTATTCCAATATTTTGCCCCTGTCAAACAGTACAATAATTGTACAGGTTACAGGAGGCTGGGCTGGTATGTTTGATTTCAGTAAGCGGCTGTTAAAGCTGCGCAAATCGCGTGGGTATCTCAGATTGAATTGGCTCAGAAAGTTCAAATTTCCAGTTCTACATTGGGCAACTACGAAAACGATATGGGAATTCCTTCTCTGTCAGTGGCGGAGTCTCTGGCTGATGTCCTGAACGTCTCTCTTGATTACCTGGCATGTGGCGAAAAAGCAAACGTTATATCTGTGAAGGGGCTAAAGGAAGAACAAATCGAACTTGTTACCGAATTGATTCAAGAACTTGCTCGTCCAGCCAACCATAACCCCAAGTTAACCAGACAACAGCAGGAGCTTTTAGCACGGATAATCGAGCAATTCGTTCATTGATATTCCGTTATGTGCTTCTTCATACGCCGATCATAGAAAAAACGACCTGATTCACATCAGGTCGTTTTTTGCATATGGCGCACTTTTTCATGCAAATAGGCAAAATTACTGGACAGCCCAATGCTTTACGGGTATACTTGCCTCAACATGAAAAGTTTCTATTCAATCTTGGCATCCTTTATCTTCTGGCCAGAAGATACTTCACCTAATTTCACCAAAGAAGGAGGGCTGATATCCGCAGACAATTTTGTTAACTTCCATCTCATGCATTCTGTTCACCAAACAAATAATGATTGGAGGAAAAGTTATGGATACCGCAAAGAAAACAAACTTGGCGAAGATCGCGTTGGCGCTGCTGCTCGCGATGATGCTTTCTGTTTTTGTGTCTTTGGGTGCATCAGCAACATCTGATAACCGAAGCTTCCGTTTTACAACTGTCAATTCAACTGGTCAAGCATTGATGAATAAAGCAGGGAAAAAGGATAATACCACTTCCATCTACTGTCAAATTCAGCACACCTCTAACAGTTCCGTTACTTATGCATATGTTAATGCACGTGGCGGATACTCCGAAAATCCTACTAGTAACTGGGCCTTCTGCAATTCTGCTGAACCTTCTAATAGATACATGAGTGTTGGAACTCAGTACTTTATCTATAATAGTGTAAAGGAAAATGGTTACACGTGGGCAGCGCTGAGTTTCAAAACTCCTAAAGCTGTAACCATGCGCGGCGAATGGAGTCCCGACAGTGTTCCCCAATCTGGAGTTGTTCAGATTTGACCTTTTTGTAATCGTACAGACAGCTTGGTTCTCTGTACAGAAACTATGACACAAGTAAGTTATGAACAAGGTGACCCCTATCGAACCGTGTAATAGCTGGATAGGGGTTGCCTTGATTTTTATAATTTGAACAGGACGGGAGAATCATATCTTATGGTGGAAAGAAAATATCATTTGTGTAAAATGAGTGCGCTTTTGCTTGGCGTGTGTTTTTCTTTTTGTGCATGCACAGGAAATCCATCCAGTAATTTGCCAAATACATCGGATCTACCCCCTATATCCGAAAATGCAGGTTCCGCATCTGATCATTCCAGTACAGCCAACTCTGCCCCATCCGACACAATTGATGTTACTTCGGTTGATGCCCAGTTTGGTAATACGCCAAATTTGAAATGTTATAGTATTGAAGAACTCGCAAATGAAGATGTTGATGATCCTCTCCAGCAATATGATTCGGAAGAATATCAATTTGCATTGGATGAGGGCCATGTTTTGGAAGGTGTTGATTCTAGCTGGGACTCTATGGGAGCCACTTTTACTCTACAAGACGTTTGGTATGAAGACTCAACTGACAACATGATAAACAATGATTATGAACTTTCAACATATCCAAAAGATCCAGTCTATATTTTCATGAAAATTAATGTAAAGAATAACAGTAACACAGAGGGAATCTTATTTCTTAATGCCATGTCAGTTAATGCATTTTCTGTAGATTGCTATGTTCAAAGCTGTGAAATGTGTTACCAAGATCATGTGAGTGACCCTCACCCGCACAATTCTGATTATTCAAAAGTATCGCTTGCAATTGGTCAATCGGAAACGTACACCGTTGCCTTCGAAGTCGGTTCAGGCTTTTTAACTTACTCTCCAATTTATCTGAACGCGCAGGCTTGGACTGAAGATATGTTCGATTGTGATAACATCTATATCAAACTGCCCACATTAGAAAAAAGGTGATTGCAATGAAAAATATGCTCCGATTGGACTTATACCGTATGATACACGGCTTTGCATTCAAAGCAGCACTTATCCTGAGTGCGCTATTGGGAATCTGGTGTTTGGGGCTAAATGTACATGAACATTATCGCAGCCTGGAAGCGTTGCAAAATCAGACAATCGCCTATAGTTATCCCTACTCCGTTTACAATGGATGCATCAGTGCTGATGGCGTGACTCTTCCGTCCACACTCCTCTTCGCTCTTCTACCATTTCTCACAACTCTACCGTATGGAGCTGCTTTAGCGCAGGACTTGCGCACAGGATATATCAAAAACTTAGCGATCAAGACATCCCGTCAAATTATTTACGCATCACGGTACATTACAGTCTTTATTGGGGCTTTTTTAGTCGTTATGTTTGCAACGACGGGCCAAATGCTTTTCAGTATGATGTTTTTGCCGGTTCTTCCGCCTGAAATTGCATCTTTTTCATTTCCACTAATGACGGTTGGACATGTCGGCGCATCTTTTTATGCACAGCATCCGCTGGCCTATTTGATTTTGTACAATTTGTTTGACGCTGTTTTCCTTGCTGCATTTGCTTCCGTTTCGATCTTTGTAGCTGGCCTTGTTAGAAACGCTTTCTTTGCATTGATTGGGCCTACCGTGCTTTTTTACGCGTTGACATATCTCTTTGATTTCTTAGGGCTAACTATTTACCGGCCAGATTTCATCATAACTCCTTATGTCGGCATTGCCCTCTCCAGTACCGTTATGTGTCTGGAAGCTATTTTCATACTTCTTTTGTCCGTTGGCTTATGTGCTTTTTCTTGTGTGAGGAATCGAGATGTTTTTTAGAGCATTACGACTGGAGCTGCAAATTCATCGAACGCGCTTACTTGTTTTGGTAATTGGGGTTGCACTGATTTTTATTGCATCCGACTTTTCCTATTATAGCCAATTATATCTGCAGAATTTCCCCGAAAGCCGAGTTACACCGTCGTTTTGGGATCAACTTGCCCATTCTTTTGAAGGGACTTACCCGTTTATACCAGACAGAGCAAATACGTTTCAGATTCCTATCGTATATCTGATGCAGCATTTACTGTTGCTCATATCACTCGGTGGAACTACAGAGAGTTGCTTGGGTGCATACGGATACGAATTATTTACAAGGCTTCCCAAGCGAAGAATTTGGTGGTATGCGCATAGTGCATTTTGCCTATTTGTCTCTATTTTGTACAGCTTCACAGCCTTCATGATAACAGCTGGCTTCTCTTTTATCGTCCAGGCAGGTTTATCTCCAAGCGATTATATGGGACTTGCGCTTCCGGCCATTGAACCTTGGCCTGGTCAAGAAGGTATTCAGATTTTTACGTTGCTTTTAACTCCATTTTTTGTATGGGCTGCAATGGGATTGCTTCAGCAAGTTATTGAATTATTAACGAATGCATGGTTTGCATTTTTCGTTCTGTTGTCACTTGTGATTGCTGGTGCGTTTTCGGATTCACCGCTTCTATTCACAAGTCACACAATGTTATTGCGTTCCTATTCGTTTGAAGGTTCTGGCACTACTTTTCAGCAGACCGTTACGGTTTGCCTATGCGTCATCTTTGTCAGCCTTGTAGTTGGTCTCACCGTATTGCCCAAAAAAGATCTATTAGTAAGAGGGTGAATAACAATATGATTCTCGAACTGAGCCACGTCACAAAAAAGATAAAGGGCGTGACCGTGCTAGACGACATTTCTCTATCCCTATCCTCCGGTCATATATATGGAATCAAAGGAAAAAATGGAAGCGGGAAAACCATGTTGATGCGCGCTATCGCCGGATTGATTCGATTATCAGACGGTTCCGTTGTTTGGGATGGCAAAGTTCTGCACAAAGACATTTCCTCACCGGAAAGCATTGGTGTGTTGATTGAAAACCCTGCTTTTCTTCCCGGTTATACAGGCAGGAAAAACCTAGAGCTTCTTGCAAGTTTGAAAGGTGGCACACCACGGGAACAGATAGATGAAGCACTACTTGCCGTTGGCCTCGATCCCAAAGACAGACGCACCTATAGAAAATATTCGTTAGGGATGAAACAGCGTCTAGGAATCGCCTGTGCCATTATGGAACACCCAAAACTGATTCTTCTGGATGAACCTATTAATGCAATTGACGAAAAAGGCGTTCCCCAAATAAGCAATCTTTTACACCACGAGAAGGAGCGGGGGGCATTAATTATTCTTACATGCCACGATACCGAAGAATTATACCAGCTAGCCGATACTGTGATTTTTCTTGAGGAGGGAAAATTATGCGGGCAGTCAAAAGTAATCGCCTTAGAAAAGTAATTTCCGCCTTTCTCGTTATTGTAGTAATTGCTTCCGTTTTTGTATGGAGATTTCATGTCGTGAATGCTGAGTGCCCGGCTCCGGTTTTGGATACGCATTCACTGAATGAGCCTGTTTTTCACAATGGTGTGGAATACACGCTTTCGGATTATGCTGTACTTAGTGAAGATGAATTCTGCAAACAATTTAATATAGACCCTCTCCATGTAAAGGCATACGGCCTTCATTCAAAAATCATTGTATTTACAATGTATGCAAAAAACGTATCAGAGCAAAATGTCGATGTCGATTTTGCTGGCCAAATGCTATTACAGTTGGGAAATTACACTTGTACTTATATGTGTTACATCCCCCTGTTTCAATTATTAAACCCCGACAAACCAACGGCAGGCACAATGCTTCCAGGACATGATATTGAACTAACAATTCCATATCAGATCATTGAATACGACTGGAATGAAAACGAATATGAAAATCTGGAAAATGAGACCACGCAGATCGTTTTTTCGCTGTATCCAGTAAAGAAATCCATCATCCTTCATACCTCATAAATAACAAATCAAATGCACAAGGGATAAATTTGGTTATCAGAAATTTCCGATAAGACTAGCAAGCGATGCCTGTGGCTATCCAGATAGCCCCACGCGCTTGTTGAGGGAGGTCCCCCAAGCCCCCTTGGAACACAGATTTTCAATCTGTGGCTGCGCGTTCTTGT
>CAMBHV010000072.1 GCA_945867255.1 uncultured Clostridia bacterium | reverse complement strand
AACCTATTTGTGAAAAGTGCAAGGTCATCAAGCGCAAAGGCCGCGTGATGGTCATTTGCCAGAACCCGAAGCATAAACAGCGCCAGGGCTAAGCTGCCCGGCAAAGCACGGCAGGGGGCTCCCGCCGCCGTGTGAAAACTTTTAGGGAGACATCAATCAGGAGGTGCTCATATGGCACGTATTGCCGGAGTTGACTTGCCCAAAGAAAAGCGAGTCGAGATTGGCCTGACCTACATTTACGGGATCGGCCGCAGCGCCGCGGAAGAAATCCTGGCTGCTACGAACATCAACCCCGATACCCGCGTGAAAGATCTGACCAAGGACGAAGAGGCGCTGATTCGTGACTACATCGACAAGAACTTTGTCGTGGAAGGCGATTTGCGTCGCAACACGGCCCTGGATATCAAGCGTCTGGTTGAGATCCAGTGCTACCGTGGTGTACGTCATCGCAAGGGCCTGCCCGTGCGAGGCCAGCGTTCCAAGACGAATGCGCGTACCCGCAAGGGTCCCAAGCGCACCGTCGCCAATAAGAAGAAGTAAGCCACAAGGAGGATAACATGGCACAGAAAGCTGCTGCTAAGAAGGGCGCCGCTACGCGTATGAAACGCCGCGAGCGCAAGAACATCGAACGTGGCTGCGCACATATCCAGAGCACGTTCAACAACACCATCGTGACCATCACGGACGTGCAGGGCAACGCGGTGTCTTGGGCTTCCGCCGGCGGCCTTGGCTTCCGCGGTTCGCGCAAATCTACGCCGTTTGCTGCGCAGAGTGCTGCCGAAACGGCTGCCAAAGCTGCGATGGAACATGGCATGAAGACGGTGGAAGTGTATGTGAAGGGCCCCGGTTCCGGCCGTGAAAGCGCCATCCGTGCGCTGCAGGCTACCGGCCTGGAAGTAACCATGATCAAGGACGTTACCCCCATTCCGCACAACGGCTGCCGCCCGCCGAAACGCCGTCGTGTATAATCGAAAGGAGAAAATAAGTTATGGCTAAGAATATGCAGCCGATCGCCAAACGCTGCCACGCTCTGGGCATTTCTCCTGCTGTTATGGGTTATGCGAAGAAGACAACAAACCGCAACCCCGGCGGCCAGATGAGAAAGAAGAAGAGTGAGTATGCGCTTCAGCTGGCTGAAAAGCAGAAAGTGAAGTTCGTATACGGCATTATGGAGCGCCAGTTCCGTTCTTATTATGAAAAGGCTTCCCGTATGGCCGGTAAAACCGGTGAAAACCTGTTGATCCTGGTGGAGCGCCGCTTGGACAACGTTGTGTACCGTCTGGGCTTTGCCGGTACACGCCGTGAGGCCCGCCAGCTGGTGACCCATGCGCATTTCACGGTCAATGGCAAAAAGGTGAACATCCCCTCTTATCTGATAAAGCCCGGTGATGTTGTGGAAGTGGCGGCTGCCAGCCGTTCTTCCGTGAAATTCAGCAAGCTGACCGGTGAGGACGCCCCCATGGTGAACCTGCCTCAGTGGCTGGAGCGCGACAAAAATGCGCTGAAGGGCACTGTTGTGAAGATGCCGGCCCGCGAAGACATTGACCTGCCCGTTGAGGAACACCTCATCGTCGAGTTGTACTCCAAATAACCCCGCGCTTTGCCTTGAAAAATGCATAGCAATGAGCAGGGCTTTGGGCCCGCTAGTTAAAGGAGGGTTACCCTATGATGGAGATCGAAAGGCCCCGGATCGATACGGCGAACCTTTCCGCCGATGGCCGCTACGGAAAGTTCGTGGTGGAACCGCTGGAGCGTGGTTTTGGCACGACGCTTGGCAACAGCCTGCGCCGCGTGCTGCTTTCCAGCCTGCCCGGCGTTGCGGTCACCAGCATTAAAATCGACGGTGTGGTGCATGAGTTCTCCACGATTGAAGGCGTCAAGGAAGACGTGACGGAGATCGTGCTGAACGTAAAGGGCATCACTGCGAAACTGTACTCCGACACCCCCAAGACGGTGCGCATCGAAGCATCCGGCGAGGGCGAAGTGACCGCTGGCAGCATCCAGCAAGATGCCGAGCTCGAGGTTTTGAACCCCGACTGGCATATTGCCACGCTGGCCGACGGCGCCAAATTGGTGATGGAGCTGACATTTGACAAAGGCCGCGGCTATGTGCCTGCCGAGCGCAATAAGCAGAATGCCGAACAGGCGCCGCTTGGTTCGCTGCCCGTGGACAGCATCTACACCCCGGTGTTGAAGGTGAACTACACCGTGGAAAATACCCGCGTGGGCCAGATTACGGACTACGACAAGCTTACGCTTGAAGTGTGGACGGACGGCACCATCAGCGCGCAGGAGGCTGTAAGCCTTGCCGCGCGTATCATGACGGAACATCTGAACCTGTTTGTGACGTTGTCGCAGGAGGCTATGGATGCTGAAATCATGGTGGAAAAGGACGATAAGGGCAAAGAGAAAGCTTTGGAGATGACAATCGAAGAGCTGGATCTTTCTGTGCGTTCGTTCAACTGCCTGAAACGCGCCGGTATCAACACGGTGGAAGATCTGATCAGCAAATCTGAAGACGAGATGATGAAAGTGCGCAACCTCGGCCGCAAGAGCCTTGAGGAAGTCGTCGCAAAGCTGGATTCGCTCGGTTTTAAGCTCAGTAAAGACGACGAATAACGCAAAGGAGTGAATTGGGATGCCCGGTACCAGAAAACTTGGCAGAGCAAGCGATCACCGCAAGGCGATGCTGCGCGCCATGGTGACATATCTGCTGGAAAACGGCAAGATCGAGACGACCCTGGCCCGTGCGAAGGAAGTGCGCAACATGGCCGAGAAGATGATCACGCTCGGCAAGCGCGACGATCTGCACGCAAAGCGTCAGGTGTTCTCGTTCATTACGAAAGAGAACGTTGCGAAAAAAGTGATCGATGAGATCGGTCCGAAATACACAGATCGCGATGGCGGCTATACCCGCATCGTGAAAACCGGTGTGCGCCGTGGCGATGCAGCTGAAATGGCTATCATCGAGTTGGTGTAATTAACACAGTGCAACATTCCAAAGCCCCGTGCTTGTCACGGGGCTTTTTCCATTTTGAACCAGGGGGAGACAGGCTTGTCCGTCTTTGATGCATGTGGTAAAATGAAAAAAATTATGCGCGCGGCACATTGCAGTGTTTGTGCGTCAAAAAGAGAAGAGGTGCGCAAACACAAATGAAATTACTGGAACAGCGTATTCGCAGCCAGGGCATCGTAAAGCCAGGCGGCGTGTTGAAAGTGGACGCGTTTTTGAACCATCAGATGGACGTTGCACTGTTCGATGAGATGGGCGCAGAATGGAAGCGGCTGTTTGCAGGCGTGCCCATCAATAAGATTCTTACCATCGAGGCGTCCGGTATCGGCATCGCCTGTGTGGCGGCTCAGCACTTCGGGGTGCCAGTTGTATTTGCAAAAAAAGCCAAAAGTGTAAACATCGATGGCGAGGTATGGGCTACCAAAATTGAATCATTCACACACAAGCGTGTATATGATGTGATCGTATCTAAAAAGTATCTTGGCCCGCAGGATCATGTGCTGATCATCGACGATTTTCTGGCAAATGGCTGTGCACTGGAAGGCCTTCTTAGGATTGTGCGTGCGGCAGGTGCCGTGGTGGAAGGTGTAGGCATTGCCGTAGAAAAAGGGTTTCAGCGCGGCGGCGAATTGATTCGTGCCCAAGGTGTGCGTGTGGAAAGCCTTGCCATTGTGGAACATATGGATGCACAGACGGGTGAGATTGAATTCCGTCACGCCGGGCAGGAAAGCGTGCTCGAAGCATCGGTACATGCATAGTAAGATAGAAACGGAAAAGGAAATGGTTGCGATGAAAACACTGCAAAAAGAATGGCCATATCTGGCGGTGATGGCCGTGCTGTCCAGGCTTGGACCAGCATTATCCAGGCTTACAGGGGAGGGGACAGTTCTGGTGGTGCTGCTGCTGGCGGTGTTCCCGCTGGCAAGCCTCTTGTGCGGCTTTTTTGCCGGCAAGGCAGGCGGTTTCGCGTGGTGGTTCTTTCTGGCGGTAGGGGTGCTGTTTGGCATGTCTATCCCTGTATATTACAACACACCCAGCATGTATTCCTATGCTGGAATTTATTCGATCCTGGCGCTGGCATCGAATGTTTTTGGTGGTTATATTGCCAGCGATAAAGGTACACCGGATACGAATTGGAAACGCCGGCAGGCACAGAAAAAGGCAACCCGGCCACCGAAAAAATTGCGCTGAGAACCCGCTGAAAAAGGGGGGCAAGGTGCATGCGATATAACGCTATGATACCGGAACTGACAGTGTTCGACATCCAAAAAACGAAACAGTTTTATCTTAGCATTCTGGGTTTTCGTCTGGAATATGAGCGCGCGGAAGAAGGGTTTCTATTCACTTCTTACGGGGAAAGTCAGTTCATGTTTGAACAATTTCATGAAGACGGTTGGAACACAGGCAGGTTGTGCCGCCCGTTGGGGCTCGGTGTGAACTTTTCCATTGAAGTGGAAGAGATAGAGACACTGTACAGGCGTTTGCAGCAGCAGGGCGTGGCATTTTACCGTGGCCTGTCCACGGCGCGATATGAAACGGCGGATGGCATGATGGAACAGAAGGAGTTCCTTTTGCAGGACCCGGACGGTTATCTGCTTCGCTTTACGCATGCCAGAGAGACATAGCTAAAAAGGTGCCCGTACCATTTCGGTACGGGCACCTTTTGTCTGCTTTGATTATTTTAAGCTTCTGCCAGAACATCTGCATATTCGGGATGCTTTTCAAACCATGCCACGGCATAGCTGCACACCGGCACAGCTTTTTTATTGCTTGCACGCAGTTGCTCTGCCGCCTGCAGCATCAATTTACCGGCCATGCCCTGCCCGCGCAGAGTCTCGTCCACAAAGGTACGCGTAATGGCCACTGCGCCGTTTTCATTTTCGGAAAAGCACACTTCTGCCAGAATTTTGCCGCTCTCTTCGTATACGATGCCGGTTTCTTTTGCAATAAATCCCATGAAATATCACCTCTGCTAAAAGTATACCGCATCTATACTTGACAGGCAAGCAATATCGATAGTATTCTGTATTTATGTAATATATTACATAAATAAGCGGAGGCATCATGAAACACAAGGAAAAAGGGCGGCAGGGCCCACGTCTGCCGGGATATGAGGTGGAATATCTTCTGTTTGGCGCTTTGTTGGCATATGGCAACCGCCTGCAGGTATTGGGAGACGGGTTTTATCACGAAGTCACTACAAAGCAGTGGTTCCTGCTTGCATGTCTGGAACTGTTTGAAACACCGCCCACTCTGGGCGAGTTAGCTTGTGCCATGGGGTGTTCGCACCAGAATGCAAAGCAACTTGCCTCCAGACTAGCACAGAAAGGATATGTGGTGTTGCAGCGCGACAGCACAGACGCCAGACGCATCCTTGTAACACCTGGCCCGGCCAGCGAGGGCCTGCGGAGAAAATACCATGAAAAACAGGCGGCATTTATTCAGAAGCTCTTTGCGGGCGTGCCGAAGCAGGATGCTGCTGTTGCACTGGCTGTGGTACAGAAAATAGACAAAAATGTCAAAACCATGCAGGAGGGATAAAATGGGTACGGTGGTGTTATACACCTCTCATTATGGGGCTACCGCACGGTACGCCCGTGCATTGGCAGCCACGCTTGACGTGCCTTGCTTCGAATTGGGAAAGGAAGACTCCTACGTTGTAAAAAACGCACAGCGCATCATATATGGTGGCGGGCTATATGCGGGAAACGTGGCTGGGCTTACTCGTGCCAAGCGTTACTATGCAAGCAAAGAAGTATATATTTTTGCAGTAGGCATTATGCAGGCAGGCGGCCCTGATATATGCGCCCATGTGGAACAACAATTGCAACGCTGTCTGGGCTCTGGTAATGCCCCCGCACCAGGGCATTTATTTTGCTTGAATGGCGCGTTCTGTTTTGCCCGCCTGAATATTGTGCACAAGAGCATGGTGCGTATGATGTGCCGGATGCTGCTGGGAAAAGGCGATGCCCTCACACGGGAAGAACGCAGTCTGCTTGACGCGCTGGATGCACCGGTGGACTTTGTGGATATTGCTACTCTGGCCCCACTGATTGCTGCCTGTGGTGCGGGCAAGTAAAAATGAAAAAGCGCAGCAGGCTAAAACACAGGCACAATGCCTGCGCTTTGGTTTTAGGCGTGGGCCATGCCAACCTTGTGGGAATTCCCTCTCACTTTTTATGCGCTGGGCCACGGCGGGCGGCGCCTCTGTCACATTATGGCTGTCGGCTATCTGGCTCTGGTTCGTAGAATAATAGCGCTGGGGGCATGCTGCCTTTGCATGGCGCCTGTATATATCGGTAGGAATGTGCGGGGTGGGGGCTCTTTTTGTTTGGATGCTATTGCGCGGCATGTTTCTCCGCTCTATGCCAGCATGCCCGAAAAAACGCGCCATGTGTGTAAAGATATACTTTACATTCCGTCGGTGCGGTTTTATACTGAATACCGGAATTTGGTAAGAAAGGGAAGATACACATGAAACTGTTGATCTTCGTGCTGGATAAGGTGGAAAACCTGGAGCCTGTGCTGAATAAGTTTGAGCACATTGGCATTAAAGGCGCCACCATTTTGGAAAGCAAGGGCATGGCCCGTGCGCTGGAAAGCTATTTTGACGGTTCGTTTCTTGGCTCACTTCGCGCCGTGATGGAGCCAGACAGGCAGGATAACCGAACCGTGTTCGCGCTTTTGAACGATGAAGATGTGTCCCGTGCAATGGATGCCATCGAACAGGTAAACGGAAGCTTCAGCCAACCGGGAACCGGTATCGCCTTTACGCTTCCGGTGGCCGACGTGCGCGGCCTGAACAAAAATTATTAAGAATAAAGGGGCATATATTCATGTTCGGCACCAATACTTTGCTGAATATGGCGGCTTTGCTGTTTGCAGG
>CAMBHV010000071.1 GCA_945867255.1 uncultured Clostridia bacterium | reverse complement strand
AAACTTTAACACGGCCATCCAGGAAGCGTACGCCGCTCAGTCACACAGTTCTGGCGCAAGCGGTATTTCCGGCGGTTATTCTTCCAGTTTCGGCGGAGGCGGGGGCGGAGCGTGGTGATTTCTCCCTCAGGCGGGCAAGCCTCATCCAAGAAAGGGGCTTTTGCATGATGTTGTTTTTAAAAAAAGTATTATGGGCATGCTTTGCTCTGTTGATGGCTGTTTTTTTGCTGTTTTCCATAATGGTGATGGATAACGCCGTGCTTGTAGCGGTTGGCGCCGTGGTATTTGCGGCCCTGTTCTTTCTGCTTGCAAAGTATCTTTTGTCATTGCGAAATCCGGAAGTTCTGAAATGGCCTTTGCGTGCAGGATACGTCATATTCTTCCTGCTGCTATGCGTGTTTGGCCTGCTTGCCGTACCCAGCCCGCATTCCGACCTTGTCGCTATCTATGACTCCATCCCGGATGTACTGGACAATTTTGTTCTGAACGGTACCTATGCGGACTATTTCGTTTATTATTCCAACAATTTGGCTCTGCTGCTGACACTCAGCGCCTTATACAGCATGGCTGGGTTATTTGGTTTTTCCTTTCAGGGCACGGAATCCATTGGACTAGCAGTGGTATTTTCCGCAGCTGTGCTGACTTGTACGGTTATCCTCCTCTGCAAACTGGCCGGGCGTGTTGTCCCACATGGTGGCCGACGTACAGAAGCCTTGATGTTTTTATTGTGCGCATTGTGCCTGCCTTTTTATTTTTATACCCCCGTATTTTACACAGATGCATTCGCCATGTTCTTTTTCGTGGCCGAGGCATTTCTGATACATCTGTTCTCGCAGACAGGCCGGCTGCATATCGCCGTGGCCTGCGGCGTAGTTGCAGGGCTTGGCGTACTAATGAAAGGCACCCTGGCCGTGCCCGTGGTAGCGCTTGCCATCTGCATTTTCTTCATGGATGGCCTTCGGGTAAAAACACGTTTGATGGGTTTAGCTGTTCTGTTAGGGGCAATGGCCGCATCTATTGCGTTACCGGCATGGGCCGTATGGAACAGCGGCCTTGTGGACATGTCCCGCTATGATGCACTAGGCCTTCCGCTTGAAACATGGATGTGTATGTCTGTACATAATGGCGGCGCATACTGCCAGGACTGTGTGGACTACGCTTGGAGTTTTTCCACCTTCGCTGCCCGCCAGCTGGCCATGCGTGTAAGGCTTGCACAGTTTTATGGCGATTATTCTCTGGCTGAATACCTGCGTTTCAGCGCCTTGAAAACCGCCACAGTATGGTGCGACGGCACCTATGAAGCGTTGCTGTATTTGAAATGGCCCCAGCATGCTAATGCTTTCAACGCCATATTCACTGGGCCTTGCGGTGGATTCTGGGCTTGGTGCAACGCTTTTCTTGTCATGTTGTATGGTTTGAATCTTGCGGATGTTGCAATTTCTTTCCGCCAGAAGATATGGGATGTGCGTTTTTTTTGCCGCCTTTCAGTTTTTGGGTTGTTTCTCTACTTTTTCCTGATGGAAGCTGCAGCGCGCCGTGCGTTGATGGTTTTGCCTGCGTTTCTCCTCGGGGCAGTGTGGAGCCTGTACACCCTTGCAAAGCACAGCATCGCTGCGCGCTCTTCCCCTAAATCTGAACTGTAATGATATAAAAAAGCGGAGCGCCTCTTTCACAAGGCACTCCGCTTTTTTATATCTTTTTTATGTACCAAAAGTCATTTTTTGCCCATTTCTTTCGTGCGGGCAAATGCTGCCGCCACAGCATCCATAGCTGCGCCGCGCAGGCCTGCACGTTCCAGCGCATGTACACCGGCAATGGTGCTACCTGCCGGGCTACACACCTCATCCTTTAACTGGCCGGGGTGTCGCCCGCTTTCCAGCGCCAAGGCAGCCGCACCCATCACGGCACCGGCAGCATACTTTTGTGCTTTCAGGCGCGGGATGCCCGCTTCTACAGCACCATCCGCCAACCCCTCCATAAACATCTGCACCCAAGCCCCTACGCAGCCGGAAATTACACTGCCTGCATCCATCAGGCTTTCATCGATCCTGTCAAATTCGCCGGCTGCCGCTAGCAGAGCGCATACTTCCTGCGCCTGAGCCTCGCTTGCAGACTCATTTTTCACCACCAGGGTCATACCTTTTCCAATAGCACATGGGGTGTTGGGCATGATCCGCACAATCGGGCATTCCACACCTGCCATCTCGGCCAGGCGCGCCACGGAAAGCCCTGCCGCCATGCTAACAAGGCAAAACGGGTCCGCTTCAGCCTTTCTCTTTTGCAATACCGGCGCGATTTCCGCCAGCAGGCCTGCCATCATCTGCGGCTTCACCCCCAGCATGATATACTCCGCCTGCTGTGCTGCCTGTACATTTGTTTCTGCCACGGCGCATCCATACTGCCGCGCCAACTCAAATGCTTTCTGAGGGGTTCGATTCGCCAGGATGCATTCAGCTCCGTGGCCACCGTTCGCCGCAGCTGCCACCAGGGCACCGCCCATATTCCCCGTACCAAGAAAAGCCAGTTTGTATTGTGCCATAAAAACAGCCCCCTGTATTCGGCGCGCCTGGCAAAACGTTGCGCGCCATTTGTCACGATATGGTTTGCAGGCTGTTGCCCGCACCTTTGCGCTTTCTATGATACCACATTCATCCGCCGCATGCCAGAATAAAAAATGCCCCGTTCCTCTTTGAGAGCGGGGCGTTTTTTATTCATTTCTGCTGTAAGACGCGTATCAGACAGCAAACTCAGTTATTCTTGCTTTTAATGTACTCATCAATGGCTTTGGCTGCATGCTTACCAGCACCCATGGCCAGAATAACCGTCGCTGCACCTGTCACCGCATCGCCACCGGCATATACCGCCTCACGAGTAGTAAGGCCATCGTCACCGTTCGTGATGATGCATCCGTGGCTGTTCGTCTCCAGGCCCGGCGTAGTAGAACGGATCAGCGGGTTGGGGCTTGTGCCGATGGACATAATCATGCAGTCCACATCCAGTGTGAACGTGCAGCCTTCCTTAGGCACGGGACGACGGCGCCCGGAAGCATCCGGCTCGCCCAGTTCCATCTCCTGGCACACCATGCCTTTTACATAACCCTTTCCATCATCCAGCACTTCGATGGGGTTGGACAATGTCTTAAAGATAATGCCTTCCTCCACGGCGTGCTCCACTTCTTCCTTACGGGCAGGCAGCTCTTCCATACCGCGGCGATATACGATATACACATTTTCTGCTCCAAGGCGCTTTGCACAGCGTGCAGCATCCATGGCTACGTTGCCGCCACCCACTACAGCTACGTTCTTTGCGTGCTGGATAGGCGTCTTCGAACCGTCTTTATAAGCTTTCATCAGGTTGATACGGGTAAGGAATTCATTGGCGGAATACACACCATTCAGGCTCTCACCCGGAATGCCCATAAAGCGCGGCAGGCCGGCGCCGCTGCCGATAAACACCGCCTCGTTGCCCATTTCGAACAACTCATCGATCGTCAACGTGCGGCCGATTACCACGTTTGTCTCCACGTCTACACCGATCTTCTTCAGGCCATCGATCTCCTGGCGCACGATATCCTTCGGCAGACGGAACTCGGGGATGCCGTATACCAGCACACCGCCGGGCGTATGCAGAGCTTCGTATACCGTCACCTTATATCCCATTTTAGCAAGGTCGCCTGCGGCTGTCAGGCCAGACGGGCCGGAACCGATCACGGCCACCTTATGCCCATTGGAAACAGGCATGCTGGGCTCGCCCTTGAAATGCTCGCGGTGCCAGTCCGCCACAAAGCGCTCCAGGCGGCCAATGCCTACCGATTCGGTTTTGATGCCGCGCACACACTTGCCTTCGCACTGATTCTCCTGCGGGCAAACACGGCCGCATACAGCAGGCAGGGCAGAGGAAGCAGAAAGCACTTCATAAGCGCCCTCGAAATCCTCTTCCGCCACTTTTGCAATAAAGCCGGGGATGTCGATACCCACCGGGCAACCGGATACACAGGGTTTGTTTTTGCAGTGCAGGCAGCGTTTTGCCTCATTCACAGCCATTTCAGCCGTATAACCAAGGGCTACTTCGGAGAAATTCTTGTTGCGCACGTCGGGGTCCTGCACCGGCATGGGGCACTTTTTCGGGTCCATATTCGGCATGATTACTCGACCTCCTTCTTCAGCAGATTGCACTCTGCTTCGCGGGCATGCGCTTCAAAATCGCGGTACATGGCACCGCGGTGCATCGCCTCATCAAAATCCACCTGATGGCCGTCAAAATCCGGGCCGTCCACACAGGCGAACTTGGTCTTTCCACCCACTGTCAAACGACAGCCACCGCACATGCCAGTACCATCGATCATGATGGGGTTCATGGAAACCGTCGTTTTGATGCCGTATTCTTTCGTGAGTTTGCACACAAACTTCATCATCACCAGCGGGCCGATGGCGATTACTTCATCATACTGGTTGCCCTCTTTGATCAGCGCTTCCAATGCGTTCGTCACAAGGCCCTTTTCACCCCAGCTGCCATCATCGGACATTTTCACCACCCGGTTCGAAACAGCCTCGAATTCCTCTTCCAGAATTACGAGATCTTTCGAACGGAAACCTACCACGCTGTGTACCTCAGCACCCAGCTCGTGAAGTTTCTTTGCGGTGGGATACGCGATGGCGCAGCCTACACCACCGCCTACCACGGCCACCTTTTTCAGGCCTTCCAAGTGGCTGGGCGTGCCAAGCGGGCCTACAAAGTCCGCAATGCAGTCGCCCTCATTCAGGGCATTCAGCTCCATGGTGCCCGCGCCCACGATCTGGAAGATGATGGTAACTGTTCCCTTCTCACGGTCGTAATCCGCGATGGTAAGAGGGATGCGCTCGCCGTCTTCGGTGGCGCGGAAAATGATGAACTGGCCCGGCTGTGCCTTATGCGCAACCAGAGGCGCGTCCACGACCATCTTCGTCACGGTCGGGTTCAGAGCCTTTTTTTCAAGGATCTTGTACACTTTTTTCACTCCTTACTTTATTCAGAAAAAGCGAAGCCGTCCGCGGCGGCTTCGCTTTCTTTCCCGTAACCAATGCAGGCACGCAGCGGGTGCCTGTGCCCCACCGCAGCCCGCATATGTGCGCATATGGAGTTCTGCTTAGAAGTCGATCTCTTTGTCGTAGTACACGGCCAGCAGAAGTTTCTCCATCTCTTCCTGGCTGGGCTGACGGGGGTTGGAGCCCGTGCAGGCATCGCCGATGGCGTTCTTGGCAACTTCAGAAAGCTTGTCGTTGAACTCCTTCTCGTCGATGATGCTCTTATCGGCGATCACGCCGCCCTCACCATAGTTCTTGATGGACAGAGGAATGTTCAGCTGTTTGTTCATCTCACGCAGCTCAGAAATCAGCGCATCCACCAGTTCCTGCGTGGTGTTGCCCGGCAGGTTGATGAATTTTGCGATCTCGGCATAGCGCTCGGCAGCCTCGGCGTTCTTGGAGTTGTATTTGATCACCTTCGGCAGATACATGGCATTAGCAGCACCATGGATGATGTGGCCGCCAGTGAAAGCAGCACCCGTCTTGTGCGCCATGGAGTGCACGATGCCCAGCAGCGCATTGGAGAACGCCATGCCGGCCAGGCACTGCGCGTCATGCATACGGTCACGCGCTTCCATATCGCCGTCATAGGACTTCTTCAGATCGTTGTGGATCATCTTAATGGCATGCAGAGCCAGAGGATCGGTGTAATTGCAGTGCAGCGTGGACACATACGCTTCAATGGCATGTGTCATGGCATCCATACCGGTGTGAGCCGTCAGCTTCGGGGGCATTTTCTCTGCCAGTTCCGGGTCCACAATCGCCACGTCCGGCGTGATGTTGAAGTCGGCCAGAGGATACTTGATGCCCTTGTCATAGTCGGTGATTACGGAGAACGCCGTTACCTCAGTGGCCGTGCCGGAGGTAGAAGGAATGGCACAGAAGTGTGCCTTCTGGCGCAGTGTGGGGAAGCCGAACGGCACGCAAAGCTGCTCGAACGTCACTTCGGGATACTCATAGAACGCCCACATGGCTTTTGCAGCATCGATGGGGCTGCCGCCGCCCATGGCCACGATCCAGTCCGGCTGGAATTTACGCATGGCCTCGGCGCCCTTCATCACGGTGGTCACGGAAGGATCCGGCTCAACGTTCTCGAACAGTTCCACTTCCATGCCGGCCTCTTTCAGGTAGCCCACTGCCTTGTCCAGAAAACCGAAGCGCTTCATGCTGCCGCCACCTACGACGACCATCGCTTTTGTGCCCTTCAAGTTTTTCAGCTCTTCCAGAGAGCCCTTGCCATGATACAGGTCACGCGGTAAAGTAAAACGTCCCATAGTATACAACCTCCACTACGTCTTTCCGGGGATAGCCCCGGTGAATTGGATAAAATCTTCAGGCAAACTACCGTTTCGCCTTTGTTAAAATTTTATCACTTTCTTTTGACGCATGGGTAATGTATAATAGGAATATCGGCCATATGTTTTTGACATGTGGCATGGAAGCATCGAAAAGGAGCGTACCATTTTGAATTTACAGCAAATGAAATACGCGGTAGAGATTGCACGTGTAGGCTCTATTTCCAAGGCAGCAAAAAACCTGTATATGGGCCAGCCAAATCTTTCTAAAAGCATTAAAGAGCTGGAAACAGAACTGGGGCAAACATTATTTTCCCGCACGGCGCGCGGCGTACAACCCACCCGCGCCGGAGAAGATTTCCTTGGTTACGCGCGCAGCATTCTTTCTCAAGTAGAAAGCCTCTCGCAGATGTATCGAAAAGACGGTGCACCTGCTGCGCGCCTGCATATCGCCGTACCCCGTGCCAGCTATATCTCCAACGCCTTCAGCACATTTGCGGCAGGCCTTGCTGCCACCGGCACTCCGCTGGATTTGGACTATCGTGAAAC
>CAMBHV010000070.1 GCA_945867255.1 uncultured Clostridia bacterium | reverse complement strand
GAACCTTCACCTTTTTTCCTGCGTGTTCAAAATAAGCTACCGGCCACGGGTTCATTCCGCGAATGTGGTTGTGGAGAGCGCAAGCTGGTTTATCGAACGTAAACAATGCCATCTCTTTTTTTAACGGTGGGGCCAATGTTGCCTGCGTGCCGTCCTGTTTATACGGCGCTGTCTCACCGCGTTCGATCTGCCCCAAGGTCTCGCACAACAATTTTGCGCCTACCTGTGTAACCTGTTCAAACAGTTCTCCGCTTGTGGTATCCGGCCCAATGGAAACGCGCTGCACACGGAGAATATCGCCCGTGTCCAGCCCCTCGTCCATCTGCATCACGGTGACGCCCGTTTCTTCGTCTCCATTCAGCACTGCCCACTGGATGGGTGCCGCGCCGCGATATTTTGGGAGAAGCGACACATGCAGGTTTACACACCCGTATTGCGGCAGTGCCAAAATATCCGGCGGCAGAATACGTCCATACGCCACAACCACTATGATCTGCGGCGAAAGGCCGCGCAAAATCTCCGCAGCTGCACCATCACGCAATGTTTTAGGCTGAAACACCGGGATGCCGTGTGCCAGCGCCACCTCTTTTGTGGGCGGCGCCGTAAGAACCTGCTTTCGGCCCACTGGTTTATCCTCCCGGGTAAATACACCGCACACCTCATGCTGGCCCTGTGCCAGAATCTCCTGCAGGCATTGTGCCGCGATATCCGGTGTGCCCATGAATACGATTTTCATGACTTATTCCTCTTCTTCGTCATGTTCTACATCTTCATAAAAATACTCTGCTCTGTCCATGATCGTAACACCATCCAAATGATCACTTTCATGGCAGATGCAACGCGCCAGCATTCCTTCCGCTTCTAACGTAAAAGGATTGCCGTCACGGTCAAACGCGCGCACAGTCACCTTGGCCGGACGGTGCACCGCCGCGTTATGCCCCGGGAAAGACAGACAACCTTCATATTGAAGCACATCGCCTTCCTGGGAAATAATTTCCGGGTTTACAAATTCCAGAAATTTTGTCTCATATCCTTCCGGCCGCTCCCCGTCTTCGGGCAAATCCCGCTCGTCTACACTGATGAACACACGGCGCATCACTCCCACCTGCGGCCCTGCCAGGCCATACCCCTGGGCGTCCTCCAGTGTCTCACGCATATCATCCAACAATTGGGCCAGTCGCTCATCATAGTTCGTTACCGGGCGGCACTTTTTCTTCAAAATGGGGTCTCCGTCCTGCACAATCGTTCTTAAAGCCATCATCAAATCCTCCAATCGATCTGTCTGTTTTTTAAGTTAAAAGTTTTATTTTTTCACATTACAAATCTGCATCTGCATGGAAATCCACTGTCACAGACGCTTTCGCTGCCCAGCCACCGGCGTCATATTGCTGCAGAGCAGTGCGAATCATGGCACGAAACGCCTTGTCACCTCGGCACTTCAGCGTCAATTTGTAACGGAACTGTTCCTTTAACATCACAATACTCATGGGGGCCGGGCCCAAAAGCCGAAGCGGTACGTCATTGCGGCGCTGTGTTTCTTGCTGCACAAACACGGCAAATGCACGGGCAGCCTGCAAAACTCCTGCTTCATTTTTTCCACAAAACCCCACGGTGCAAATAACACAAAAGGGCGGATACAGGTTCAACTTGCGAAAGGCAATCTCCTGTTCATAAAACGATGGATAGTCCTGTTTGGCGGCAAGTTCCAGAACGGGATGATGTGGGTCTACCGTTTGAATCACCGCACGCCCCGGTTGCTGTGCGCGGCCCGCACGGCCCACCACCTGTGTAACCAGGCTAAACACATGCTCAAATGCTTTATACCCTTGAGCAAATAACATCTGGTCTATTCCAAGTACTCCTACCAGTGTTACACGCTCAAAATCCAGGCCCTTGGCCACCATTTGCGTGCCAAGTAAAATATCATACTCGCCATTTGAAAAAGCACGCAGCAGTGTTTCATGCGCATTTTTATGCGCTGTGCTGTCGGCATCCATTCGCAGTATCCGTGCATTTGGCAACGCCTCGGCAAGCTGCTCTTCTACACGCTGCGTTCCAAATCCCGTATACTTCAATTTGCCACCGCATGCAGGGCACACAGTAGGCACTGGATGATGTGATGCACCGCAGTAATGGCACAGCAGCCTTTCCGTGGCCTTGTGATATACCATTGGCACACTGCATGATGCACATTTCAGCACTTGCCCGCAGGAAGTACACATCGCCACCGTCTGATAACCTCGCCGATTCAAAAGCAAAATACTTTGCTGGCCTACCGCAAGGTTTTTTTCCAGTTCCTGCTTTAAAAAACTGCTTAACGCCGTGGCATTTCCTGCCGCCAGTTCTGTTCTCATATCCGCCATATACACCTGCGGAAGAGGCATATCATTATAACGATGCGCAAGTTGCACAAGCTGCATCCGCCCCTGCTTTGCGGCATAAAAGCTCTCCACACTGGGGGTGGCACTGGCAAGAACCAATAGTGCTCCGCATCTTATCGCACGGCGGCGCGCGATCTCACGTGCATCATAGCGTGGGGCATTCTCTGCCTGATACGTGTGCTCCTGTTCTTCATCGATGATGATCAACCCCAGCTTCTCCAGCGGTGCAAATACTGCGCTTCGTGTACCAACCACCACATCCGCCCCACCGGATTGGATCTGCTGCCATTGTAAAAGGCGCTCGGTATGGTTCAGCGCCGAATGCTGCACCGCCACACGCTGCCCAAACTGTGCTTTTAACCGACGTATCATCTGCGGCGTCAGGGATATTTCCGGCACAAGCACCAACGCTTGGCGGCCAAGTGCAAGGCACCGCTCGATCAGTTTGATAAATACCAGTGTTTTTCCCGAGCCTGTGACCCCATACAAAAGTGCCGGCTTCGCATCGGGACGTTCCATACATGGCGCCAGAATATCATAGACGCTCTGTTGCTCCGGAGAAAGCTGAATCATCTGCGGCTGCTCGGCATATTGGCGGTAAAGTTCAAGAGGCTTATCCTGCATTTCCCGATGCAAAGCGCCTTTCTGCACAAGCCGTTCCAACACATCTCGCGAAATGCTCATGCGCTCCAGCGTATCTTGCCCAAGTGGGCCACGGGCCAAAGCTTCCCATGCCTGTTGCTGTTTTTTCGTAAGCTTTTCCAGTTTTTGTGCCTGTGCGTATACCCATTGCGTATGCCGCACAAGCTGTTTTTTTAATTTTGGCACACCATTTTCCACGCAGGCACGATATTGTGCCCCATATGGAATCACTGCCTTAACGGCTTCATAATAAGTGCAAAAGGTGTGCTCACGCAATTCCTGCACCAGTGCCAGCAACTCTGGCGACAGGCATGCCTGTTCCGGGGCAACATCATATAGTTCCTTCAATGGCACATCCGGTGCAGGCTGTTGCACATTCAGCACTACGCCCATCCGTGCTTTGGAGCCGCGCCCAAATGGCACCAGCACCATACTGCCTGGATATACCCGTGCAGCTAAAAGCTGCGGCACAAGATAAGAATACAGCTTGTCGAAATGAATGGTGGCGCCGCTTACCGCCACCTGTGCAACGAGCGGCACGGGCCACCCTCCTTTCCCGCACTTTTGGCGGTATCATTCGCTTTGACGTGCCACAAGGATATCGTATAGTTCCTGTGCACAACGGCTGACGTCGTCGTTTACAATAGCAAAATCATAGGCATCTTTTTCCTGAAGTTCTTCCTTCGCACGGGCAAGACGCTTTTGCACCGTGGCCTCGTCCTCCGTGCCGCGCCCACGCAACCTTGCTGCCAACTCGTCCATACTGGGCGGCATGATGAATACCAGTGTACTTTCAGGATACAGGCGCTTGATATTCGCAGCACCTATCACCTCGATCACCAGCACCACTGTAATTCCGGCCGAAATTCGCTTGTCCACTTCGCTTTTCGGCGTACCATAATATTTTCCGCAGTAATTCACATGCTCCAGCATCTCACCGCGGCTGATTTTTTCTTCGAACTGTTCATTCGTCATGTAATAATAATCTACGCCTTGAGCCTCACCAGGGCGCATGGGGCGTGTAGTGGCAGAAACTGAAAGTTCAATTTCCGGATGCGCCTGCCTGAGACATTTCACCACGGTATCCTTGCCTGCACCGGACGGCCCGGATACCACCAGAAGACGGCGTTGTTCATTCATCTTCCAGCTCCTCCTCTTCCTCGTCCGTATCATTCAAACGGTTAGCAACCGTTTCCGGCTGCACTGCCGAAAGCACCACATGATCAGAATCCGTAATCAGCACAGCACGCGTGCGTCGGCCATATGTGGCATCGATCAGTACGCCTTTATCGCGCGCTTCCTGTACGATGCGCTTAATGGGGGCAGATTCCGGGCTGACGATAGCAATCAGCCTGTTGGCGCTCACCATATTTCCGAACCCTATATTGATCAATTTCATGTCCATTCCTCCTGGAACTATCTCGCTACAGTTTGGGCAGTTTGAAAAAGAGCATACGTTTACTCCAAATTCTGGATCTGCTCGCGAATTTTCTCGATTTCGCCTTTCATCTCCACCACAACACGGGTAATTTCCAACTCATTGCACTTTGAGCCGATCGTGTTCGTTTCACGGTTCAGCTCCTGTGTCAGGAAATCCAGCTTACGGCCCACCGGTTCCGACAAATCCAGAATATCCCGATACTGACGAATATGGCTGTGCAAACGCACCGTTTCCTCATCCACCGCCGTTTTATCAGCAAAAATAGCCGCCTCTGTCAGAATGCGAGCATCATCAATGTCGCGACCTTCCAGAAGTTCTTTCAGGCGGGTATAAAGCTTATCCGTATACTTCTGCACACGTGCCGAGCTGGTGCGTTCCACCAGTTCTACATCCTGTTCCAACGTGCACAGGCGTGCCAGAACATCTTCCCGCAGCTTCTCGCCTTCCGCCGCACGCATGGCTACAAAATTTTCCAGTGCAGCGGCCGCAACAACCTGTACATCCTGCCAAAGCTGGCCTTCATCTGTTTCCGCATGTACCGCACTGAACATATCCGGAAACCGGCACAACCCTGAAAGTGTCACGTCGTTGCGCATGCCCAGTTGAGCTGCCATTTCATCCATGGCAGCTTTATATTGCCGCGCCAGCTCTACATTCGGCGTGATAACAGTATCTGGGGCCTCCACATTGATTATGGTAAGGTTCAGTTCTGCCTTGCCGCGTGCAATTTTACTATTGACCAGCTTTTTCAGTTTGTCTTCCAGGAAAGAAAAGCCGCGTGGCAAACGCGAAGAATACTCAAAATAACGCGAGTTCACACTTTTGATTTCCACCGTGATGTCGCGCCCGTTCAATGTCTGCCTTGCGCGGCCATAGCCTGTCATGCTCAGAACCATCTGCCGTCCCCTGCCTTTTTCTTTTTTCGTTACGTTTCATGACCCATAGATGGTTTTTATTATACTTTTTTTTCGCGAATTGTGCAACCAATGCACACGCTTTTCGCTCATGTTCCAGCAGGATGCTGCACATACTGCGAATACAGATTGTCAGTGGACATACTTTATGTTATCCTGAATAAAGAATTCTGACGGAAAGTGGATGAAACACTATGTTTTTTTACATATTGGGACCTATCATACTAATAGTGCTAACAGGATTTCTGATTTCACAGTTGTTACAAACGGCCCCTGCTTTTGGCCCCTTTCTTTCAATTTCTACAACCACTATTGTCCTAATGCTGGCAGCTATATGCAATTGTCTGTTCGCCGGGACGGTTGTGTGGTATCTTATATGTCTTACCGCTCTATGCCTCTATTTCTTCAAAATGCGCGTATCTGGCTTCTGGCAGATGGTACGCTATGTCCTTTCTCCTGGCGTTCTTAGCTTTTTTGTATTTGGCATAATATTGTGTGTCATTTATGTGTGGAATGGTTCTTTTTATTCTCAATGGGATGAATACGGATTCTGGGGACTTTACTATAAAAATCTGTTTGAAAGCGATGCTCTCTTACAATTTACCCCTTACGAGTTCATCCATCCTACTTATCCACAGGCCTTTTCTCTATTCTTCTATTATCTTTCGTTTTTTGCCCCCGCTTTTTCTGAAGCACACACATTCTGTGCCATCGGCCTGATTCTTCTCTCCTGCGCGATCTGCCTGCTTGGGCACCTTTCATGGAAAGAATCGCCTATTGCCAGCTTATTTGGCTGTTTCATGGTTCCATTGTTTTTTGTACTTTTCCCCTATGCTGATCCTTACATTTCTGTTTACACGGATGTTTTATGCGGCGCTGTATTTGGTGCCTGTTTGGTTCTTTGCTGCTCTGGGAATGATGTTCGTGCGGCATTTGCATGTGCTATAGGTCTGGCTAGCCTTGTGCAGATGAAAGAGATTTGTATTTTACTTGCCATGGTATGCGTGGCAGTTTACTGGATGAATGTCACTTTAACAATTCCATGTTCAGGCCGCTTCAAATGGCTGTGTCGAGCGCTACCTGCCGCAGGGGCATTGGGTTCCTTTGCCGTTTGGCGTATTTTCCTGTTGATTACCCACACCACATCTGATCAGTTTTCTTTCACCGGCGGGTTGGGGATGTTTTTTCAAAAAATAGTCGCCATGCTTCACGGTGAGGACGAAGTAACTGCCAGTGTGCTGGAAATGTTCAAGATCAATTTCTTTTATAAACCTGTATTTTACAACGGATACGGCACACCGTTTGTATTTTGTGTACTTTTTGTATTGTTCGCTCTTGTTTTTGGGGTATGGTTATGGCGTATAAAACATCTGCATGGCCCCGCATTGGCATTGTGGAGCATGCCTTTTTTCTTCGCCTGCTATTTGCTCAGCATCCTATACACCTATCTTTGTTTTGTTAGTGAATCAGAAGCGCTTCGAAACGCTTCTTATGAGCGTTATGTATCCACATTTCTAATTGGCTGGGCCATGCTTGTACTGGCACTTTGTATAGAAT
>CAMBHV010000069.1 GCA_945867255.1 uncultured Clostridia bacterium | reverse complement strand
GCTACCCTTCCGCAGGGCACGCGTATCGTATTTGCAGGCACATCTTTTGAGCGGGACACGCTGGCGGGCCTTTTTCGCCTTTGCCTGGCAGTGGGGCTGGCAGGGCTGGCAATGTTCTTTGTTCTCAGCCTTCTGTTGGCCAAATGGGCTGTACGCCCTGTGGCAGATGCCTGGTCACGTGAAAAGCAGTTTGTGGCAGATGCCTCGCATGAGCTGAAAACCCCGCTTACCGTAATTCTCACCAATGCCGAAATGCTCCGCCGCACAGGTGTACAAGAACGCGTTTCCGAGCGTTGCACCGAACACATTCATGCGGAAGCACTGCGCATGCGCAGCCTTGTACAAAGCCTTCTGGAGCTGGCCCGCGTCGATAAAGGGTGCGATGCTCAGGCCGCCTGTGCTGTCGATTTCTCCGAAGTGACGCGCCGGCAGGCACTTATGTTTGAACCGGTTCTGTTCGAATTGGGCCATCCATTGGAGGCTTCCATTCAGGAAGGCATCACCATATGGGGCAGCGAGCAACACCTTGCCCAACTGGCTGAAGTCCTGCTGGACAATGCGGGTAAATATGCCAGCCCAGGCGGGAAAATATGGCTGACACTTTGCATGGCGGATAAGCACCATTGCCTCCTGTGCGTGGAAAACGAAGGGCCAGCTTTGGAAAAAGCTCAGTGTGATATGCTGTTCCAGCGGTTTTATCGGGCAGACAGTGCCCATGCCTCAACCGGAAGTTTTGGGCTTGGGCTTGCCATTGCAAAGGCCGTAACCGATGCTCACAAGGGAACGATCCGGGCCGAAAGCCAAAATGGACGAACCCGTTTTACTGCCAAGCTTCCGGTATATCGTGCCGGGCACAGGTTATCACGCAAAAAAACAAAATGATATGCTTGGCGGGGGCCTGTGTGCCCCCGCTTTTTTGCGTACGTGCACAAAACGCGGCCCCTTGTTCCGCCATACCACAAAAGCGTATTGACTCATTGCACACCGGTACAATTCACTTTTCAGCGTTTTTTCACAAAGGCAAGGCTTTTTTTCAGCTTCAATTAAGCATTTCAGGCTATGGTAAAAAGAGCAAAAGGCAACGCTGCCTTACCGAGAATGAAACAATGAGGAGCATCGGATCATGGAAAAAACCTGTTCTCATCAAAAAACCGTTTTTGCAAAACGCCTGTTTGCTGCCCTGATGGTGGCAGTGCTTCTGTGCGCGGCTGCCGTTCCATCGTTTGCCGCCGGTGGGCTGGAACTCAGCACCACCTACCCGGGCATTTCAGTATCTGCCGGAGAAGAACTCAGTTTTTCATTGGATCTTTCCAATGCAAGTTCATCCGGCTGCAATGTTGCACTGTCAACTGTATCGCTTCCGGAAGGCTGGCAGGGATACTTCACCGGAAACGGCGGGCAAATCAGCCACGTATATGCCAAAAGCGGAGAAAATACCGCAGTTGCCAATTTCAATGTAACAGTGCCTTCTGACGCACAGCAGGGCACTTATGAGATTACATTGAATGCGTCCGGCGGCGGAATGAGTTCCAACCTTGTGCTGGAACTTGTTATCGACGAAAACAGCACAGTGGGTGCCAGCAGCCTTGTAACAGAATATGAAACACAAGAAGGCAGCGCCTCTACCAGTTTCAGCTTCAACACTACCATTACAAACAACACCCCTAACGAACAGTCTTACAGCCTTTCCGCACAAGCGCCCTCAGGATGGACAGTCAGCTTCAACCCATCCGGTGAATCCACACAGGTAGCAGCCATCGATGTTCCCGCCTATGGCAGCCAGGGGCTGACCGTTGCTGTGTCGCCACCTCAGAATGTGGAAGCCGGTGAATATGAAATCCCCATTTCTGCCATTTCCTCATCGGAAACACTTTCCTCCACCCTGACTGTTGTAATAACCGGAACATATGACATCACGCTTTCCACGCCAAGCGGCCTGCTCAGCTTTGACGCTACATCCAACAAAGCAACCGACGTGACGCTTACCATCACCAACAATGGCAATGTGGATCTTCAGAACCTGAACCTTACATCTTCAGCGCCTACGGACTGGACCGTGACCTTCTCGGAATCCAGCATCGACGTACTGGAAGCTGGCAGCACCAAAGAGGTGACGGCTACCGTGACCCCTGCGAAGGATTCTCTTTCCGGAGATTATGTGATGACCATCACTGCCAGTGGCAGTGAAACTTCCAGCAGCGCGGAATTCCGTGTGTCAGTAAAAACAGAGACCATCTGGGGTATTGTGGGCCTCCTTGCCATCGCGGCTGCCGCAGCGGCTTTGAGCTATGTCTTCCGCAAGTACGGGAGGCGATAACGATGGGGCAAAGCACCATATTGCGTACACATGGATTGTGTAAAAAGTACGGTGATGTGCTGGCCGTGGACAAACTGGATCTCGAAGTGCACACCGGTGAAGTGTTTGGCCTGTTGGGGCCGAATGGGGCTGGAAAAACCACTACTACTCTGATGCTGCTGGGCCTCACAGAACCCAGCGCCGGCACGGCATATATTGATGGGCTGAACTGTGCCCGGGATACCCTGAAAGTAAAGCGCATTGTAGGTTATCTACCAGACAGCATAGGGTTTTACCCGGATATGACGGGCCGTCAGAACCTACATTTCACCGGCCAGCTGAACGGCCTTGACCGGGACGTCTGTGCACGCAGAGCCGCAGCACTTTTGCGTCGTGTGGGCCTTACCGATGCAGCAGACCGCAAGGCCGGCACATATTCCCGCGGCATGCGCCAGCGCCTTGGCATTGCCGATGTACTGATGAAAAACCCAAAAGTCGTCATTATGGATGAGCCCACACTGGGCATTGACCCGGAAGGCATGCGGGAACTGATTGCACTGATTCGCGACCTTTCTGTAAAGGATGGGCGAACTATCCTGATCTCTTCTCATCAGCTGTATCAGATCCAGCAAATTTGTGACCGTGTAGGTATTTTTGTAAAGGGACGGCTAATGGCATGCGGCCCTATCAGCGAATTGGGCAGCCAACTTCAAAGCGAAGGGTATTATGTGCTGGATGTGCGCATTCTGCCGGCAGATGAACATTTCGCCACACTCGTGCGTGCTTTACCGGACGTACAAAATATATCGCAGGACAGCGACGGTATGTTCCACATTGAATCCCGCCAGGACATTCGCACTTTTGTGCTTGACATCGTGGTACAAAACCGATATTCGCTGATGCACTTCCATCAGCGCGGCGGTGATCTGGATGAAATCTATCATCGTTATTTTGAAAAGGCAGGTGATGAGCATGAACATGCATCAGTTTCCGGCCCTGGCAAAGCAAAAACGCCTGCAGGCAACTGAATGGCTGCGCCTGCACGTAGCCAAGCCCCGGCAAGACACCGGTGCAGCACAGCACAGCGGTATGGTTGCGCTTTATAAAAAAGAGCTGGCAGACCATTTGAGCAGCAAACGGTTCTTTATCATTTTCATCCTGCTCTTCCTTACCAGCACCGCCAGCCTGGCGGGTGCCATTTCCAACATTCAGGACGCAGTATCCCAGAGCAGTGAGTTCATCTTTTTGAAGCTGTTCACCACTGGTGGAAGCTCTATTTATTCATTTGCCACATTTCTCGCGTTTTTGGGGCCTCTGGCTGGTATTACGCTGGGGTTTGATGCCATTAACAACGAACGCGCCCAGGGCACATTGAACCGGCTTGCTTCGCAACCGATTTACCGTGACAGCATCATTAACGCCAAATTTCTTGCCGGCGCTACTGTCATCACAGCCATCGTGTTCAGCCTGGGGTTATATGTAGGCGGAGCAGGGCTGCTGCTGATTGGCGTGCCGCCCAGCATGGAAGAAGTGCTGCGTGTATTGGTGTTTCTTGTGATTGCATGCGTATATCTGTGCTTTTGGCTGGCGCTTTCTATCTTGTTCTCTGTCATCTGCCGCCATGCAGCTACAGCCGCACTGGCAGGCATTGCAGTCTGGCTGTTCCTCAGCCTGTTCATGAGCCTTGTGGCAAGTGGCCTGGCCAACATGGTCTATCCTCTGGATGGAATGGAAGGAATGTTCAACACCGCAAGCAATTATGGCATGGAACTTGCCCTGAACCGCATCTCACCCTATTACCTATTCAGCGAAGCGGCCTCTACAGTGCTGAACCCGAATGTCCGCTCCATCGGTGTGGTGACTATGTCTCAGATTGAAGGGGCACTGGCAGGTGCACTGCCACTTCGTGAGAGCCTGCTTCTTGTATGGCCACATATCGTGGTCATCGTGGCCCTTGCCGGCATTGCGTTTGCCGCTTCCTACATCGTGTTCATGAAGCAGGAAATCCGCGCTTAGACTTTCTCCCCTTTTCTTTTTTATACTTTTGCATGGCAAAGGGCCCGGCAGAAATGCCGGGCCCTTTGCTATATTCCTTTCACACACTGATATCCTTCTTGCAAAACACGATGCAACCCGCCGTGGCAGTCACAACGCCCGCGGCAAGCAGAGCCGCACACCCCGCTGCCCCGCCCTCACCTGCAAGCAAAGCCTGCTGGTCAAACAGTGAAAGAGGGGTACAATAGCGAAGCCAGTTGAATGTATCGCTAACCTCCGACAGCATTTGCACCAGAACGAATGTCGTGCAGATGCCGGCCCCCACACCAGCCGCCATGCGTGCGTCGTGAAACACACAGCTTGCCAGAAAGCATACACCAGCAAACATCAGCTGCAGGCACAAAAGGCCCACATTCAGCCGGAGAAATGCCGAAACATCCAATTGCCCGGGAAACATAACCTGTGCTGCCAGCACGCAAAACCCAAATGCCCAGGCTGTACAAACAAACGGCACCACCGCAAGGGCAGCCATCTGCGTAATGGCGATTCTTCGCTTTCCCACGGGTGCCGCCAGCAGATAGGCCGCTGCACCGGAATCTATCCAACGCGCCACAAGGCGTACAGACGCAAGCACCGTGAACACCATGGGAAACACGATATATAAAAAGCCATATAGATAATTTGCAAGGAATTGTGTCAATGTTTTGCCCGCTTCCAGCATGCCGAACGCTGCAAAAAGCTGAGGCATGCTTTGAGCCATCATTTCAAGACTTTCGCCAAGCTTTGGGTCGAACATGGCAGTGATCATACCGCCATACAGGCTCATCACCGCCAGGAATATAACACCCGTCTTCCCGTGCCCGCGCATGTCGTATCGAAACAGCGCAGTATTCATGCCTCTTCCTCCTCATAAAAGTGCAAAAACAGTTCTTCCAACGTCTGGCTGCGTACAGAAATATCTTTCACACAGAACTGCGCCAGTTTCTTGACAGCCGCATCCGCCTGCCGTGCCGTCACCGGAAATGTAACATGCACACCGCTTACCTGAGCACCACTAAAAACTGCTGCGCATTGCTCTGCCTGCGCAGATGTATCCAGTTCCACCGTGAAAAGTTTTCTCCTGGAATTGGAAAGGGCCTGCATATCCCGTACTGCTACAATGTGTCCCTCACGAATAATCGCGGTACGCTGACATGTTTTTTCCACTTCCTCGAACATGTGCGAAGAAAGCAGGATTGTTTTGCCCCTTTTCTGTTCTGCGCGCACCAGTTCCACAAAACGGTTTTGCATCAGTGGGTCCAGCCCACTGGTAGGCTCGTCCAGCACATACAGCTGCGGGTCGTGCATGAAAGCATTTACAATAGCCACTTTCTGTTTTGTCCCTTTGGACATTCTTTTCAGTTTTCCGCCCATGTCCAATTCAAAATACTCTGCCAGCTGCTCCGCACGCGCCAGGCAGTTTGCGCCACGATACCGCGCCATAAAGTGCAAAAACTGTCCGCCTGTCATATCAGGGGGAAATGCGGTTTCGCCCGGAAGGTACCCCACACGCGTCTGAACCGCACAGGAGACAAATGGGTCTTGCCCAAACAGGCGCACTGTGCCATGATCCGGACGAATAAAACCCATCAATTGGCGAATCGTTGTGGTTTTCCCCGCGCCATTCGGGCCCAGAAAACCCAGTGTTTCACCCTCCTCCAACTGCAGGCATAGGTCAAATACACCTTTTCCGTGATAGTCTTTTGTGACATGATGCCATTCTGCAAGCGCTGCCATGCAGCTGCCCTCCCTTATCTTACGCAGGCAATCGCCCACTGCTTTACAAATATTCTTTCCGGTAACTTAAAGCCCGAAACCACTGTGCCCAACTGCGATACTCTTTCAACATTTCTTCCATATCCAGCCGGCCACCCTGACGCAACTTTTCATTCAGGTATCCCTGTGTCATCCAGCTCAGCATTTGCAGAACCTTCTGCGGATCCGCTTCGGGCTTGAATTTGAAAAGGTCTACATGAGAAAAATATGTACCAAAACCCACAGCTAATTCTTTATCCAGGTGCTTACGAACAGCTCTCTGCGCCGGGCCTTCCTCTGAGGAATACACCCGAAGGGCGTATTCCAGAAGGTATGGTACGCGCACCGCAAGCGTCATCTTCACCCGAGTACATAACTCCATCCGTTCAAAGAAATCCGTCACCGTGTCAAACTTCGACATATTCAGTTCATGCATAACCATGCGTTCCACATAGGTGTAACATGCTTCATACAGGGCCTGCTTGTTTTTAAAGTAATAAAACAGCAATCCTTTTGAAATGCCGGCTCTGGAGGCGATTTCTTCTGTGGATGCATTTCGGTAGCTGTTGCAAGCAAATACTTCTACTGCCGCATTCAAGATCTTTTTCCGCTTTTCTGGCGAAAGACGCAAAAATGGTTCCTGCAAACACATCGCCCCCCATCTTTATCCCCCATTATAACGTTTTGACCCGGCGGGGCAAGGCCTTTTCTTGTCTTTTCTATTTGCCATCAAAATTTCGGGCATATTGAAACAAAACATCACATTCTTCGCCTTTCAGGTATGAGCATGCATCAAGGCATGTATGATATTTTGCATTTGTGCGCGGGAAAGGTCACCGCGTGCACAAACCGCACGGCGCAGCGCCCCCTCACCCCACACAA
>CAMBHV010000068.1 GCA_945867255.1 uncultured Clostridia bacterium | reverse complement strand
CTCTCTGTTTGATTATCTGGAACGTGCATATGGGCGCCGACCCGATTCCACCAGTTCCTGCACGCTGGAGATTGTCCGGGCTTCTGCAGAACAGGCATCCTATCTGGATATTATTACCGGTGATCCCATGTTCTACATGAGTGCCTATTTTCTAGATACGAAGGGCAACCCATTGGTGATTGGCCGTCAGTACATTGTGGGCAGCCGCTTTGTATTCAACATTTAAACAGGATAAATAAAAATTTTGGAAAAGCGGTACGGCATGTATCTTCATGCTGTGCCGCTTTTTATAGTCGGGTATACTCCTTACCTTTTATACCTTAAAATTCCTCACGCGCTGTGGCATAACCTTATCTTATAATACCCGTATTTCTGTATCCGACAAAGCTATACCGGCGCGTATGCCAAATGGAAATTCCCATACGATCCGTTCTGTTTCCAGCAGGATACCTTTGGACGGAAGCGAAGGAGCTGTGATCTTCTCCACGAACAATTCACATGCCATCAGCCCCAAGCGGATACGCTACTGATCCACTGTGGCAATGCCCGGCGTGGTAACCGAGGCAATCCCAATATTGTCAAACCCCGTCACCATCACATCCTGAGGTACACGAAGTCCTGTCTGGTGTGCCACCCGAATCACTGCAGCGCACACATCAGATGTTGTCACAAAGCATCCGGCAGCTGTGATGTCCACGAAAGCAGCATCATAAAAAACATACAAATGTCATCTAGGGATATTGAAGATGATGTATTTTCCAAGACATTAGATATTTTAGAGAATGCTTGACATCAGGACAAACAAATATTCATCATGGGTAACGGTGGCAGTGCCGGAACTTCCAATCGCTTTATGTGCAATTGGGTAGGAAATGCAGAGCAGGACCCTGCACTGCATCGGTTTCGCGGATTGTCGGTGTATGATAACATCGAAAAAATCACTGCCCTTGGTAATGATTTTTCTTTTGAAGATATCTTCCGTTTTCAGCTTGGCAATCTGATGACCGATAGCAACGTACGAATTGCTGTTTCCGCTTCTGGCAATTCTCCTGATCTTGTGCGCACCTTTGAATTTGCTGCCCAAATGCATGCGCACATCAGTACTCTATCCGGCTTTGAGGGTGGAAAAATCAAAGCGTTTGCCGAATCTGCTTTTGTGGTTTGTCGCGAAAGCTATGAACAGATTGAAAATGTTCACCTCAATATCCTGCACATGCTCACTTGCTACTTCAAAACACATCCCGAATGTTTTGAAAAATAAAAAATCCTTTTCGGCAAAAATCTTGTGCCGAAAGGGATTTTTATCATTCAAACAACGCCTGCACCGCAGCCGCAACGCGGCATGCCATCTCAGCGTGGTCTTGTGGGGTAAAATGGATGCCGTCCTCCCCCAAAATCGCAAACTGCCCTGCGTCCAGATATCCACAGCCGAAGCGCTGTGCAATATCTTCATAAATGGCGGCCAGTTGCCGGGATTTTTCCACGCTTTCTGTGGAAAATTCAACTCCCTCTTTACAGCGAAGCGGCGCAGGGGCCACCAGTACCACTTTTGGAACAGCGGAAAACGGATATGCCGTGCGAAGGCGCAAAAGTAACTCTTCCATGCCGTAACCGATCTCCTGCGCGCACACATGATAGCGCGTTTTGGTGTCATTGGTACCCAACATAACCACTAAGGCATCCGGTGCATGGCTTTGCACCACCGGGACGATCTGTTCAATGCCGGCGCGATATGGCTCGATATAATCGGAAAACACGGTGGTACGCCCTGAAAGGCCTTCCGCTATCACTTCATAGCCTTCTCCAAGAATTTTCGCCATACGGTGTGGCCACCGTACGTCTTGTGTATAGCGTCCCCCTGTTCCTGGTATATAACCAAACGTATTGGAATCTCCGAAGCATACAACGGTCTTCATGATATTCTCCTTTTCGCGCCAAATGTTACGTCTGTTAAAAAGCCGCCGGCAATCGCTTATCCGGCGGCTTTTCTTTTGCCCATAAAGGCGCACACTGCCTGTGTGCAGATCATTCTTCCAGCGCAAGCTGGTTCATCACGGCAGCAATAATTTTGATATCCTCGATATAGGATGAAATGGTAAGATGCTCATTCGGCGCATGGATCAGCGAACGGTCGCTGGTGGCGCCAAACATGGCTGCCGGAATATTCTGCTCTTTACAGAATACATGCATGGGGGATGTTCCATCCATGCTGTAATGCAAGGCCGGTTCTTCCCCATACAACCCGCGCAATGCCTTCACCACTGCATTGGCAAAAGGCGAGTGTGGATCACTGCGGAAAGCCGGCGCCGCCGCTGTCACCTTCAGGCGCACGTCTTCAAAACCATTGTCATCCAAATGTTTACGCAGTGCCGCTGCAATCTCGTTCGGGTCCTGGTCCGGCACAAGGCGGAAATCAATTTTCACGCTTGCTTTGGCAGGCAGCACTGTCTTCTGGCCAGGATCGATATATCCGGACACGAGGCCGCAGATATTACACGTGGGCTCGTAATACATCCCACGCAGCACCTCATCGCGCGTTTTGTGGTTCAGGAAGTGATCAATTCCAAAATACTCTTTGGCCACCTCTGTATTATACGGGTCTGTTTTCAGGATATCAATCTCTTCCTGCGTCAGCGGGCGCACCTTGTCGTAAAAACCGGGGATGAGCACGCGATCTGATTTATCCTTCAGTGTACTCAATGCCCACACAAGGCGCCAGGCGGGGTTTGTGACAATGGGCGCATAGCAGGAATGCGAATCTGTGCTGGGGCCCTGGCACTCCAACTCTACATACAAAAGGCCCTTGGCGCCAAAGTGCACCTGTGCAGGTTCACCCGGCTCTTTTACGCCGCCTTCCCAGTTATAGCCATCGCAGGCCAGAAGTTCCGGATGCTCTTTTGCAAATACTTCCAGGTTAGGGCTTCCGATTTCTTCTTCTCCCTCTACGATAAATTTCACATTCACCGGAAGTTTTCCATATACCTTTAAAAAGGCATCCACGGCACAAATTTTGGAGGCAAGACCATTTTTATTATCTGCCACCCCGCGGCCGTAAATAGCGCCATCTCGCACGTCGGCGGAATAAGGAGGTGTCACCCACTCATTCAGCGGGTCCACCGGCTGTACATCGTAGTGGTCGTAAAAACCGAACGTCTTGTTGTGTTCACCCTTGATCTCCGCGTAAATCACCGGATTGCCCGGTGTCTCTACTTCCTGCGGATCTGCACCGATGTCACGCAATGAAGCTTTTACAAGCTTCACCATATCTGCAATTCCTTCGCCTGTGTCGGCAATGCTGGGCTGGCGCACCAACGTGCGCAGAAATTCGGTATATTCATCCGCATGCGCATCAATATAATCGTATACTTTCTGCATATCGAAAGTCATGATTCCAGGGCTCCTTTCTGCGCGGTCCATGTGGCAAACTCCTCGTCAGTTGCCAGCACATAATGTGTGCCATCTACTAAATGCCGCGTGCCATTTTCGTAATGGATACCGCTTTTGGCGTAATCGTATACCAACGCCTTGCGATGCTTTTCTACCCGCGGATTTGTGTGCGGGATAGCAGAAAGCAAGCTCTTAGTATACGGGTGCACCGGGTTTTCAAAAATCTCATCCTTTGTTCCCGTTTCCACCAAATGGCCAAGATGCAATACACCGATACGATCCGAAATGTACTTCACCATAGACAAATCGTGGGCAATGAACAGATAGGCGCATCCCGTCTCTTTCTGAATATCTTTCATCAGGTTCACCACCTGTGCCTGGATAGACACGTCCAAAGCACTGATGGCCTCATCTGCAATGACAAGATCCGGGTTCATGATCAATGCACGCGCAATGCCAATGCGCTGACGCTGGCCGCCGGAGAACTGGTGCGGATACCGGTTGGCATGTTCATGCGAAAGGCCCACGCGCTCCAGCATACGATACACCTTGTCGCGCCGTTCGGCCTGATTTTTATAAAGATGATGCACATCAAGCCCCTGCGCGATGATATCAATTACCTTTTCACGCGGATTCAAGGATGCCATTGGATCCTGAAAAATCATTTGCATTTTTGTGCGCAACATTTTCTCCTGCGCAGCACTCAATTTCCCCGTGATATTCTCCCCGTTAAAAGTGATCGTGCCATCGGTAGGGTCGTATAAACGAATCACACTTCTCCCTGTAGTAGATTTTCCAGAGCCGGACTCTCCTACAAGGCCATATGTTTCCCCCGGAAAAATATCAAAAGAGATATCATCCACAGCCTTTACCGTAAATGTCTTACTTACTTTGAAGTATTGCTTCAGGTGTTCCACTTTCAAAAGAGGTTGTTTTTCCGCTGCCTCCATCTTACCGGCCCCCCTTCATCATGGCATCGATACGTTTTTTCAGCTGCTCGGGCATCTCCACCTTCGGCGCCTGTGGGTGCAAAAGCCAGGTAGCCGCCTTATGATGGCTGTTGATGGTAAACATCGGCGGTTCTTCTTCAAAATCAATGGCCATGGCGTATTCATTACGCGGGGCAAATGCATCGCCCTTCACCGGATGCAGAAGGTTCGGCGGAGAACCCGGGATGGTATACAGTTTTTCATCTGTGGTGTCCAGATCCGGCATGGAGGACAAAAGCCCCCAGGTATACGGATGCCTCGGCTCATAGAAAATATCGTCCACTGTACCGGATTCCACAATCTTACCCGCATACATCACATTGACATAGTCTGCAATTTTTGCCACTACGCCAAGATCATGTGTAATATAAATCACCGCAATGCCGGTTCGCTTTTGAATATCCTGGATCAATTCCAGGATCTTTGCCTGAACCGTCACGTCCAAAGCCGTAGTAGGCTCGTCACAAATCAGCAACTGTGGTTTGCAGGCAAGAGCAATGGCAATTACCACACGCTGGCGCATACCGCCGGAAAGCTGATGCGGATAGTTTTTCATGCGCTTTTCTGCGTCTTCGATACCTACTTCTTTTAAAAGTTCCACTGCGCGCTGAAACGCCTCGGCCTTCGGCGTTTTATAATGATAGCGCATGCCTTCCATGATTTGCTTACCTATCGTCATGGTGGGGTCCAAACTGGTCATGGGGTCCTGAAACACCATGGCAATACGTTTTCCTTTGATCCTTTTGCGCATCTCCTTACCGGATAGCTTCACAAGGTCTTCTGTCACTTCTTTTTCGCCATCGTGATAGGTAAATTCCACGCTTCCGGCATTTACTGTTTCATTCGAGGCACGAATGCCCATTACCGTTTTTACGGTGACAGATTTTCCTGAACCAGATTCTCCTACAATAGCCAGAGTTTCGCCTTCGAACAGATCAAGGTCTACCCCTCGCACGGCATGCACCATACCGGCAGATGTCTTAAAAGATACATCCAGGCCGCGAATCTTCAGAACATGTTTTCTTTCGTTCATGGCTGCGGCCTCCTCACTGTTGTTTCATCTGCGGATCGATTGCGTCCCGCAGGCCATCTCCAAGCACGGTAAAGCTAAGCATCAAAATGGCCAGAATGACCACCGGTGCCACAATCATATACGGATATGTCATGGCAGATTTATATCCAGTGTTGATCAACGAACCAAGTGAAGCCATGGGTTCCTGAACGCCAAGGCCAATAAAGGCGAGAAATGCCTCCAGGAAGATAGCATCCGGAATGGAGAAAGTAAAGGTGATAATGATTTGCCCAAACGCATTGGGCAACATATCCTTCCGTACAATTCGCATGCTGGAGGTACCCAGCGTTTTAGATGCCAGTACAAATTCCTGGTTTTTCAGTTTCAGCACCTGCGCACGCACGATGCGGCTCATGTTTACCCAAGATGTGATCGTAAGCGCAATCACGATACTTGCAATGCCGGGCTTCATCACCAGCAAAAGCAACGTCAGAATAACCATGGATGGGATGCCCACCAAAATCTCGATGAATCTCTGCATCACATTATCCACCCAGCCTCCGAAGTAACCGGAGACCAAGCCATATACTACACCAATCAGCAAATTGACGGTAATGGAGAGGAACGCGATCATCAGAGAGATCCGGGTGCCTTCCCCTACACGGGTAAAAATATCCCGCCCAAGGTTATCCGTCCCAAAGTAATGATACTCTTCAATTCCTTTTTGGGCGTAGACATCCACGCCATTCATCGTTCCGTCAAAAATCCCCAGCTTTTCCAGGCCCGGTATTTTGGGTGGCAGGTTTGTAGCCGCCGCATTAACATCCTTATACGTATATCCGCTGATCATGGGCGCCACAATGGCAAAAATTATCACCAGCAAAATCAATACCAAGCCGATAATGGCGCCTTTGTTGGCGCAAAGCCTTGCCAACACATCGCGCCCATAAGACTGGCTTGCATAGTTTTCATCGATTTCCGCCTTGGGGTGGCGGTTCACAAAGCGGAAGTCCTCCGCTGTAAGCGTGCGTTTTTCTTCCACTGTGTCATTCCTCCTTTGCAAGGCGGATGCGCGGATCGATCACGCCGTACAGGATATCCACCAGCAACATTACGCCAATGAACATCACGCTGTAAATAAAACTAATGCCAAGGATGACATTATAGTCATTGTTCTGAATGGCAGTGATAAAATAGCTGCCTATACCCGGGATGGAGAAAGCCTTCTCCACAACCAGAGAACCCGTCATCAAGTTTACCACCAGGGGTGCCAACACAGTAATAATACCGATTAGCGTGTTACGCAGAGCATGGCGGGTAATCAGGCGCGTACGGGATATTCCCTTTGCGTCTGCAAGCTGAATATAATCCGATGTCAATACTTCCACCATCTCACTTCGTGCATAGCGCGCAATGGAAGCCACAGTAAACATGCACAGCGAAATTGTGGGCAACACACTGGAAAGCCCGGGCTCCGCCGTGCTGTAAATAAGCGGGAAAAGTTTTATTTTGAAACCCAGGAAATACGAAAGGCCCAGCGCAAACACAAAACTTGGCAGGCTGATGCCAAGTACAGACACCACTGTGGCCAATGTATCAAACCAGGTATT
>CAMBHV010000067.1 GCA_945867255.1 uncultured Clostridia bacterium | reverse complement strand
GAACATGCAGCCGTGCCCAATCGTGCATGTGCGAAAAAAGCGAAGGGGAAACTGGAAACCAGGTAAGCCGAAAAGAACTTGCTCTGTTCGGCCGGCCCGAAATGAAAGTGCGGGCAGCTGCGTTTTACCCACTTGCTTGCATGCGAAAAGCGCCTTTTTGTTTTTTGACCGCAAGAATCGAAAAATGTAGTTGAAGGGGAACAACAGCGATGAAAAAAGCAAGATTCCTAATCTGCCTGCTGGCGTTTTTGCTGCTGGCAGGGCTGCTGCCGGCAACGGCCCTGGCGGAAGGAGAATATGATCTGTGGGTGAACGGCACGCAGGTCACACAGCAGAACGCCGGCAACGTGCTGGGCAATGGCACCGTGGCGTACAATGCGGCAACGAACACGCTCACGCTGAACAACGCGGCGATCGATACCGCGTATCAGAGCGATTCTTATTACACTTGCGGCATTTATGCGAAAGGCAATATCAACATCCAGCTGGAAGGTAATAACAGCATCACGATATCGGGTGGGATGTTTCCGGCCGGCATTCATGCGGAAGGTGTGCTCACCATTGGAGGCAGCGGCTCACTTCAAATCACGGCAAGCGGTGCAAGTGCCGAAACCCGGGCCATTTCCACCGGATACACGGCAGGAGAGGCCGGCGTGATCATCAATGGCGGCAACGTTACGGTCAACGCCAGTGGCGCCGGTGCGGCCTACGCCGTCTATGTGGACGGTTCTTACGGCACGACGCTTCCAAACCGGTATTTTCAGGTCAACGGTGGAACGGTGGAGCTGAACGCAACATCCACCACACCGTATTCCTGCATGGCAACAAATACAAAGCCCGACTTCAGCCGGTACGAGGGATATTCAGCCACCGCCATTTTGAACAGCCTGGAACAACTTCAAGCGTATAACGAAAACAGCTGGGGTTATTATCGGTATATCAAGGTGCAGCCGCTTACATATGACGAAAACGGCATTTCCGAAGACAAACAGCACTATCAGCCGGCCAGGCAGGCGGCCGACGGGTATTATGAAATCAAAAACGCCGGCAACCTGTTCTGGTTTGCGCAAAAACTCAAAGAAAACGCAGACAATGAAGCTTGGAACGCGCGCCTTGTGGCAAACATCACCATGCCGGACGGCATGAACTGGGTGGCGATACAGGTTGGGCCATACAGCACGCCTTATAACGGAACGTTTGACGGAAACGGATATACCATTTCCAACCTGAGTGCCGAAAGCGATAACGCGGCAGGCGTGTTCAACAATGAGGGCCTGTTCAAAGCCATCGGGCAAATCGGGGTGGTGAAAAACCTCGGCATAGTGCATGCAAGCATAAAGCCGTCTTCCGGGTTTGCCGGGGCTATTTGCGGCACGAATTACGGGCTCATTGAAAACTGCTACAACCTTGGCGGCGATATCGCTGTCAGTTCAATGCGTGCTGGCGGCATTGTCGGAAATAACTTAGGCACGATCAGCCGGTGCTACAACACCGGCAGCGTTTCGTCTTCAAACGGGTCTTCCATTGGCGGCATTGCCGGGTTCTCTTATACTGGCAAGGTGATCGATTGCTATAACACCGGCAACATCACGGGCGCGTGGTATGTCGGTGGCATTTGCGGCCAGATAGAGGACGGGGCAGTAGAAAACTGTTACAACACCGGAACGGTCACAGCTACGTACCCGGGCTATGAGTCAACGGCAAACCCCATTGCCGGGAGCCGCCTTGGCCAGTATACGGTGGAAAACACCTATTATCTCAATTCCACGGAAACCAGTGATGGCGGCAGAACCGCAGCGCAACTTGCCAGCGGTGAAGTTGCTTATCTTCTGAATACGAACAGGGCAGACGCCGTGTGGGGCCAGGCCCTTGGCAAGCAGGCGACGCCCGCTTTAGGCGGCGCAGCCGTATATAAGGGCTATGCATTCTGCTATTCGGAAGAAATGTCGTACAGCAACGATGCCTCCGCGGTTTTTGCGCAAAGACCGGAGCACAGGTTCACCGTGCTGAAGCATGACGGCCAAAACCATTGGTATGCCTGTGCCACAAAAGGCTGCCCGGAAACTTACGGCCTGGAAGCGCACAAAGGCGGCCAGGCAACTTATAGCCATGGGCCGCTGTGCGCCGTGTGCGGAACGGAATATGGCAGCCCCAAGCCCAACCCGCAAACCGGCTGGGCTCCGTAAGCAGCTTCCACAGGCTTTGCCCGGCGCCGCCCTTTTCGCTGTGATGCCGGAGGCTGCAAAGAACGTGCAGCCAATGATGATAAACAGAATTTGCCGGTTCTTCCAGTGATGCAGGAATTCAAAAGCGCCGGGGCGGGGCCTGCCGTGCCGGAAACGGCAAGAAGAGAAACCGCTGCGCCCATCTGCTTTCACGGCCCGTGTGTTGGTTGGACCCCCATACCTGGCCCGAAGCGGGCTCTTTCCAGGTGCGGTGCCATACAAACAATGTTGTCAGGAGACTGTTTTCGTGCGGCCGCGGTGTTTAACGGCCTTGGTGCTCGCACAGGGGGCGGCTTCGGGGTTTTCGCCTGTGCTTGCATCAAAATTGGCTTTTTGCGTTGTATGGCAGTTGTGCCGTGGCATTTTGAATGGAGAACGTGAAAAAAGCGGCCCTCAAGCCTGAATGGCTTGAGGGCCGCTCTGATTTATTTTCCATGCAAAAAGCCATGGTGAAACCGCCGTTTTCTGCGCTGGCGTGCCTTCCGGGGCTTTTTTATTCGGCATTGCGTGCAGGCACGGCGGCCGGCGCGTCCAGCGTCATGGCGCGGCGGCCCATCTGTTCGTAAATGGCCGCGAAACGCGCTTTTTCCACCATTTGATACCCGTACAAAGGGTCACACAGGTAATAGTAATCTTCGTCGTAGCCGTACAGCAGCATGCAATGCAGGTTTGAATAGGGCGTATACGCTTCATCTGTTCCCGTAAGGTACCAGAAGTGCGTGGTGCTGTACTGAGGCGTTTCAAACAACAATGTACCCCACACCACCACGGGCCTGCCCTCACACAGCACGTGCTCCAGCCCAACGGTGGATATACCGGTAAGGTCCTGTGCGCGCAACGCTTCACCCGCGTCACGCAAAAAGGCGTCTGCCGCTTCGCACAAAGGGCCGGCGTAGCAGTAATATCCCTGGCCCGCCGGGTCGCCCGCGTAGGCGTCATCCGGCGCGGGGCCATATGTTTTGCCATCCTGTTCGCAAAAATCTTCGCGCGGCATATATTCATAGGCGATTTGCAGTTTGTCCGCCTCAAAGCCATAGCTTTGCAGCAGCATGGTAAGGCTGGTGGCCTCGCATCCGTTTATCATTTCGGGCAGCTGATAGATCAACACGGCGGGTACGCTTTGGCTGCGTGCGCGCAGCTGCGCCATCACGGCAAGCGGTGTGCCGCCCACTGCAGGCGTGCTGGCAGTGTACAGTTCGCACGGTTGTTGCACGGCACATGCCGCGGCCAGCACCGTACACAACGCCAGTTGAAGCGCGCGGCAAAATTTTCGAGCCGCCATGCCACCCCGCCTTCCTTTCTATGATGGCTGCCAAAATTCATCAGAATACGATATCAATACAAGTATAGCACATTTTAAAACAAATGGGGAAACACTCTTTTTCATTTTCTTTGCGGGGAAATTGTGCTATAATGGCTGCACCCGGCTCTTCACAGCCGGGGATCGTTGCAATGAAATTACCGGTGCGCTGTGTTGCGCGCCGGCTGAAAGGATGCGACGCTATGCAATGCTTTGATGCAGTGCTGTTCGATTTGGACGGCACGCTGATCGATTCTGCACCCGGGATCCTGGCTACATTCCAAAAAACATTCGAGACATTTGGCTTGCAGGTGCCGCCCGCGCGGCTGCGGCCGTTTCTTGGCCCGCCGCTGCGGCAAAGCATGGCACAGCTTTTGCCACAGGCCCAGGTGGAGATGGCTGTGCAGACGTATCGCGGCCTGTATGAGAAACACGGGCTGGACGGTTGCGCGCCGTACCCCGGCACACGGCAGATGCTGACGGCTTTGCGCAGCGCCGGGTTTGTGGTGTGTGTGGCCACGTCCAAGCCGCGCGAAGTGGCGCTGCGTGTGTTGCGGCATTTTCACATGGAAGATGCGTTCGATTATGTGGGCGGCGCCAGTATGGATGCCAGCCTGGACACAAAAACTGCGGTGATGCGCCTTGTGCTGAGCCAGCCTGCGCTGGAAGGCCGGCGCGCCGTGATGGTGGGCGACCGCGATAATGACATGCAGGGCGCACAGGATTGCGCGCTGCCGGCCGTAGGTGCTTTGTATGGCTACGGCAGCATGGAAGAACTGATGCCGTTTGGGCCGGCGTTTTGTGCGCCAGACGTGCCGGCACTTGCCGCATGGCTTTTGGCGCATGGCCCCATGGCGAAAAGGAAGGTGGAACCATGAATATCACGGTGCTTGGTTGTGGGCGTTGGGGTTCGTTCCTGGCATGGTATCACGGCCAGAAACACAATGTGGCTTTGTGGGGGCGCGAGGGTTCACGCGGGTTTGCACAGCTTTGCGAAACACGCGCCAACGCATATGTCACTTTACCGGCCGGCGTGCACACGCAGCCGCAGCTTGGCAGCGCGCTTGAGTTTTCAGATGTTATTGTCATTTCCATCAGTGCCCAGCAGCTTCGTGCGTTCGCAAAGCAGCTGAACGAATATCCCATTTCAGGCAAGACGTTCATTTTGTGCATGAAGGGCCTGGAGTGTGAAACCGGCAAACGCCTGACGCAGGTGTTCTGCGAAGAAGTGCATCAGCCGGTTCATGTGGCTGTATGGGTGGGGCCGGGCCATGTGCAGGATTTTACCGCCGGCATTCCAAACTGCATGGTGGTGGACAGCGCAGACCCCGCCGTTACCGCGCGTGTGGTGGATGCCTTCTCGTCCGATTTGATTCGCCTTTATAAAGGGCACGATCTCATTGGCACAGAGATTGGTGCGGCGGCAAAAAACGTCATTGGCATCGCGGCCGGTATGCTGGACGGAAAAGGCCTTTCCAGCATGAAGGGCGCGCTGATGGCACGCGGCGCCAGAGAGGTGGCCCGCCTGATTCGCGCCATGGGCGGCAGCGAGCTTTCTGCCTATGGGTTGTGCCATTTGGGCGACTACGAGGCCACGTTGTTTTCTGCCCACAGCCATAACCGGCGTTTTGGGGAAAGTTTTATCCGCGGGGAAGCGTTTGAAAAACTGGCCGAGGGCGTGCCCACGGCAAAGGCGCTTGTCACACTGGGCAACGCGCACGGGGTGGAGCTTCCCATCAGCAGCACAGTGTACGACATTTTGTATCGGCACCAAAGTGCGGAAGATGCGCTGCGGGCACTGTTCCTTCGCAGCGTGAAAGGGGAATTTGACACCTGAATTGCTTTTCACTGCATAAAAATGGGTAAGAGCTGCATAGGCTTGTGACGAACCCCAGCTGCTATGCAGGCAGTGCGCTGCAGCGGAATGTGCCCTTTGGGCGGGGCAGGGGCGCAAAAAATCATAACCCCACAATGCTGAAACGACACACCGCCGCATGAAAACGGCGAGGGCCCGGATGGATGCGGGATGGATGTGATTGAGAAAGAAATGCCGCCCCAGTGCGGCTGTGAGTGCGCTTGGCCGTATGCCGTGCCCGAAGAAAAAACGGCGGCATGGCGTATGTGCGCGAAGTGGATGCGCACTGGAAGTGGATGCGCACTGTATAAGGAACAAACCGTGCACGGGCAAGCCTACCGTGCCGTACAGAAAAGCCGCACGGGGTGCGTTTTGCCTTGCGCCCTGCAGCGGCTTTTTTGCAGCGCGGCCATGGTGCACGTGCTTGACGAACCACACCAAATGTTGGATAATAAATATATCTGATTTTTTGTAAAGGGGGCATGCGGGCGTGGCATACTACCATTGCCTGCTGTTCGATCTGGACGGCACATTGCTGGATTTCGGCGCGGCGGAAGACGCGGCGATCCGTGAAACGGTTGCATTTTACGGCTTTGCTCAGCCGCAACAAGCGGTGGAACAATATAAAGAAATCAACAGCGCCCTTTGGGCCGCGCTGGAGCGCGGCGAGGTGCGCCAGGAAAAGCTGGTGGTGCAGCGGTTTGAAAAACTGCTGGCCTGCTTTGGCATGCAGGGCGACGCCGTGGCCATGAACGACCACTACCTCACAAAATTGTCTGAAGGGGCAGATATATACCCCGGCACGCGCGAAGTGTTGGAAGAACTGGCCGAAGTTGCCACGTTGGCTGTTGTGACGAACGGGGTGGACAGAGTGCAGGCCGGCAGGCTGGAACGCTCGGGCCTTGCGCCGTACTTTGACGGCGTGTTCGTGTCTTCGCGTGTGGGCGCCTCTAAGCCCTCGCGAAAGATATTTGACAGGGTGCTTTCCAGCCTTGGGGTGGAAAACCGCGAGAAGGTGCTGATGATCGGCGATTCCCTGAAGGCGGATATCGCCGGTGCACACAGCGCCGGGCTGGCCTCGTGCTGGTGCGATTATGCAAACCGCGGCCTGCCCGAGGGCGCAACGGCAGACTATGTGATTCAAAACCTGGAAGAACTTTACCGCATCGTGATGGAACCGGAGGAACTGGAACATGTCGGAAGTGAAGAAAAGCGCCATCGGGTTTGATTCTGCCAGTGGCACCAACCACGTGGCCGGGTATTTTTATGAGCAGGAGGGCGTTTCGCCCCGGGCTATCGTGCAGCTTTCGCACGGCATGTGCGAGTACATTGGCCGCTATGACGATTTCGCGCGCTTTCTTGTGGAGCATGGCTACGCTGTGTGCGGCAACGATCATCTGGGCCATGGCGCCACAAGCGGCTCTGGGGTGGACGGCTATTTTGCCCAACAGGACGGCCGCAAATTTGTGCTGCAGGATCTGCACCGCATGAACAGCCTTGCCTGCAAGCGCTGGCCCGGTGTGCCGGTGATCCTTCTGGGGCACAGCATGGGTAGCTTTTTTGCGCGGCTGTATGCGGCCACTTATCCCGAGACCATTTCCGGCCTTGTGCTCAGCGGAACCGGCGGGCCCAACCCACTGGCCGGGGTG
>CAMBHV010000066.1 GCA_945867255.1 uncultured Clostridia bacterium | reverse complement strand
GATCATCCGTGCCGCACAGATGACTGTGCCCTGTATCCGGGCATACAAAGAACATTCCTTTGTTGGAATGTGTAACATGCTGCTCTGAATAAGTGAACGGGCTGAGAATCGGGGCAAAAATAGCCGCCAGAATAATCAACAGCAGTACGATCATGCACAAAATGGCAACCTTATTCTGGAACAGCCGGCGCATACCGTCCTGCCAGAAGCTGGTGGACGGGCGCGCAATCGCTTCACGGCTGGAAGCATCCGAGCCAATCCATTCAAAATCTTCCTGCTTCGGATCATACGGAGCAGCTGCAGCAGCATACTCGGCAGCCAGTTCCTGAGCCGCCTTGTTGGCAAGGAGTTTTTTCTGTTTTTTGCTCATGGGTTACTCCTTTCTGCCTGCAAGACGAATACGCGGGTCAATCACACCGTACAAAAGGTCCACCACAAGGTTGGCCAAAACCAGAAACGCACCATAGAACAGTGTCGTTCCGGCAATCAGAGTATAGTCACGGCTGCTGATACTGTTTACAAAAAAGCGACCCATGCCGGGAATGCCGAAAATCTTTTCCACCACGAACGCACCGGTAAGAATGGCAGCCGCCTGCGGGCCCAACACCGTTACAATTGGCATGATGGCATTGCGCACAACATGGCGCCAGATGATCTTACCCTGCGAAAGACCTTTGGCCTTTGCGGTTTTCACATAATCCGAGCTTAGCACGTCCAATGTGGAAGAACGCATCAAACGGCTCAACGACGCCAATGTACCAAAGCTCAAGGCAAACGAGGGCAGCAGCTTGCTCATTTCCGTATCCCAACCGGTAATCGGGAAGATGCGCTGGCCGGTCCACTGGAACAACTTAACGCCAAGGAAATACTGCAACAACGCGCCCACAATAAAGCTAGGCACAGACACACCGATCATGGCCACCAGCATACTGCCGGTATCCCACGCTGTGCCGCGTTTAACTGCCGCCACGATACCAAGCAACACGCCCATTACCGCGGCAAAAATCAATGCGCGCATACCTAACTCAAAAGAATACGGGAACGACTCAGCAATAATTGTCGTGACAGGGCGTTTATACTGGGTAGAAACGCCCAGATCCCCTTTGAAAATATTGGCCATGTACGTAAGGAACTGTTGCCAAACCGGCTTATCCAGCCCATATTTCGCCATCAGCATAGCCTTTGTGGATTCATCGATCGCCTTTGTACCCACAAACGGATCGCCCGGCAAAAGATGCATCATAAAAAAGGTAAGCGCCGCCAATACCAGAATGGTAAGCAGAGAATAGCCGATACGCTTCAACACATACCTTGCCAAAGATAACCACCTCTTCCTCTCCTCTAAATAATTTGCGCCGTCATCTGGCATACAGCCCCATGGCCGTCTGATAAAAAACATTGCTTATCAAGGCCGCAAAGCTTTGTGTTTTGCGGCCTTGATAAGCAAACGGGGCGCCGCGCCCCGTTTGCCCGGTTTGTAATCAAAAAGTGGGCTGCCCTTTTGCGCGCATGCGCCTTTCAAGGGCAGCCGTTGGGGCCTTTTCAGGCCTTTGCTTCACTTTTTATGTGCGCTGTTTTACACAATGGTAGCAAACAGGAAGCACATATCCTGGAACGCGCTGCGAACTACGCCATCCAGCTTATCGCTTGTGGCATAATCGCGGTAGCGATAGTAGATGGGGCCGATGGGCTGCTCCTGGCACAGCAGTTTCTCTGCAGAAAGCAGCAGCTCTTCGCGAGCCTGAGGATCAGCCTCTTTCGCCACGTCAGCAATATACTGGTCGTACTCGGCATTGCTCCAGCCAGTGTGGTTGTTACCGCCGCCGGTCACCCACAGGTCAAGATAGCTGTTCGGGTCGTTGTAGTCGCAGCTCCAGCCAGCGTACACCACAGAGAAGTCGTGGTTGCTCATCTTATCCAGACGGCTCTGGAATTCCTGCTGGTCTACCGTAACGTTCGTCAGGCCAAGGTTCGTCTTCCACTGCTCCTGGAAGAACGCGCAGTTCTTCGCAGCGGTGTCGCCCGTATCGGTCAGGATGCTGATCTCAAGATCATCCACCGTCATGCCTTCTTCAGCCAGACCTTCCTCCAGCAGAGCCTTGGCAGCTTCAAAGTCGGAAGAGTGGTCGATCAGATCGCCAGCCGCAGCATTGAAGGAGCCGGTCACGCCGTCCGCACCCTTCACGCAATCCGGCGTAAAGGCGTTGGCAGCCTTGGAATCATTCATAACGATGTTGTCCATGAAGCTGGGGATATCAATGCCCATCGTCAGAGCCTGACGCACTTTGGCGTTGTTCAGGCCCGGCTGAGTAACGTTGTACTCAAAGTACCACACGCTGCCGTCAGCATACTGATAGAGCTTCGCAGCGCCCTCGGCCTCGAGGTCTTTCTTCTGCTGGCCAGACAGGCCGATCATGTCGTATTCGCCCGTCATGAAGCCGTTCAGCGCCGTGTTGGTGTCGTCGATCATTACGAACTTGATGGTTTTGATTGCAGCTTCCTCGGCAGCATTCCAATAGCTGTCGTTCTTGGTCAGGGTGATATGATCCTGATGCTGCCACTCGGTGATGTTGTACGCACCATTGGTAACCATCTTGTCGGCCTCGGTGCCATAGCCGTCCAGGCCGCCGCAATCGTTCCAGCCCTTCTCATTGATGGGGAAGAAGCTGGGGAACGCCAACACGCTGAGGAAATAGGGAGCCGGATGATTCAGGTGATACACAACCGTGTACTCGTCCGGAGCCTCAATGCCAATATCTTCTACAGGAGCCTCGCCCTTGAAAGCAGCCTCTGCACCCGTAATCAGTGTAGCCCATGTGCTCTGATAGTCACCGGCTGTCTCCGGCGTAAAGAATGTACGCAGGCCAAACACGAAGTCGGCAGAAGTAACAGGCTCGCCGTTAGACCAGGTGAGGCCTTCCTTCAGCTTGAACGTATAGGTAAGGCCGTCTTCAGAAACCTCATAGCTCTCGGCAACACCGGGAACAGCGTTGTCCTGCGCATCCAGGTACATCATGCCCTGATAAATATGGCGCAGCACGTTCATGGACGTGGAGTCCGTGGTGGTGAGCGGGTTCATCTCGGGCGGCTCGGAAGCCAGGTTCACGGTGATGCCCTCAGGATCCGCCGTGCCCGGATACAAACCGCCGGTGGCCGTAGCGCTGGTAGAGCCACTGGCCGTGCTGGCAGGTGTGCTGCCACCGCACGCAACCAAGCTCAGGGCCAGAGCCAGAGCCAGCACAAGTGCAAGTGCTTTTTTCATTTGCTTTTCTCCCCTTTTGCAATTTTTTCACTGCTGCAGCGCCCGCTTATCAGACGATACAGCACGCGAAATTATGAACTTTATTATAATAAAATATGAAACAAAAATCAATTGTTCCTTATAAAATTTGCACACATTTTGTTTTCATGTTTGCAAAACGCACAAATTCCGATATATCGACGTTTTAATGAATAACATATGTATTTTATTGAATTTTTTGGCATGTTTGTATTCATTTTTCGATTCAATTTTTCCAGAATTTTATGCGTTTATGCCCAGATGTCCTTAATATGCATACAAAATTTCGTGAAAATGCCTACCAATGTCACACAATGTACGCCTATAAAAAGCAGTTCGGTGCATCGAATTCAAAGAATCCAACGCACCGAACACAACATATTTCAATATATCAAGCGTATCAGCTTACCTCGTGTTTGGCCAGTTCAGCCTGCGCCGCCGCGCTTTCTTTGTTTAAAGTAACACGGTGCAGGATGAAAAGTGCTGCAATCAAAAGCACCACACTGACCACAAGGGTGATCGCCACGCTGCGTGTCAGCCCTGCCACGATATATCCAACAAAGCAGCATCCTGCAACCAGCAACGCATATGGAATCTGGGTAGAAACATGCGTGATATGATCGCATCCGGCGCCAGTGGAAGACAGGATCGTCGTGTCAGAAATCGGAGAACAGTGGTCCCCAAACACAGAACCCGCCAGCGTAGCGGCCAGCATGATGCTAAGAATAGAGATATCTACATTTTCACAAATGGGCACCACAATAGGGATCAGGATGCCAAACGTGCCCCATGCCGTACCGGTGGAGAAAGAAAGGAAGGCTGCCACTACAAATACGATGGCGGGCAGAATGGCGATGGGCACACTGGAAGAGCTGACCACATCAGAAACATACGGACCTACGCTCAGGGTGTTGCACACACCTTTCAGTGTCCAGGCCAGCGTAAGGATGCTGCAGGCAGGAACCATGGATTTGATCCCCGCTGTAATGCCATCCATAAATGTACGGAAGGTAAGAATCTTACGCGGCAGGAACATCAGTGCCGCCACTACAATGGCGCCAAAGCCGCCCATTGCAAGCGACAGGTTGGCGTCTGTGTTCCCAAACGCCTCGAACAGGCTCATGCCGCCCGCAAAGAAGCCGCCTGTGTACAACATAGACATGATGCAGAACACGATCAGCGCCAAAATGGGCACCAGCAAATCCCACAGGGTTCCCTTAGAGGAAACCGCTAGCCCCCCAATGTCATCCGCCTGTGCCGTGGCATCATCCGTAATATCGCCTTTTTGCATCTGTGCCTCCAGCTCATATTTCTGCATGGGGCCAAAATCCAGTTTGAAGGCAACTACTACCACGATCATAATAATCGTGAGAATCGCATACAGATTGAACGGAATGGTAGAAAGGAAAGTTGCCATACCGCCCTCGCCTTCATCCGGCAAATTGGAAATCACACTGGCAGCCCAGGAGGAAACCGGTGCAATAATGCATACAGGGGCCGCTGTAGCATCAATCAGATACGCCAGCTTCGCACGAGAGATATGGTACTTATCTGTGATTGGCTTCATCACCGTGCCAACCGTCAGGCAGTTGAAATAGTCATCGATAAAAATCAACACCCCAAGTGCGCTGGTGGCAAGTTGGGCACTGGTGCGGCTGCGCACACCTTTTGCCGCCCACTCGCCATACGCGCGGGACCCACCAGCCATGCTGATCACAGCCACCAGGCCACCCAGCAAACACAGAAAAACGATCATAGAAGCTGAAAACTCCTGCGCCATGATCGTGAATGCATTACTAACGGCGCTAACAGGCCCGGCACCCGTATTAAGGGCATAAATCAATGTGCCGGACAAAATACCAATCATCAAACTGGAAAGCACCTCTTTCGTAATGAGGGCCAAACCAATTGCAATGACCGGCGGCAGAATACACAAAAAACCTACTTGAATGGGATCCATGATAATGATTCGCTCCTTACTTTTCCCGGCCGAAAAATACAGCCGCGATTCGTGTAAGGTATCATACCACACGTAGCCGAGAATAGGAAGGCAAAATAGCAAAATGACCGGCTACGGCGCACATTTTTGTTACTTTCCACAGTTTTCTTTGCATAAAATTAGCACCAAAAGGCGTATAATCGATTTTTTATTATATTTTCTGAAAAAATATTCATTTCGTAATGTTTCGTTATCTTAGATTGAAAACATCCTCCACAACGAAAGGCGCCCCCTTTGGTAATGTTCCAAAAGGGGCGCCTTTTCCATATTTTCCCGTAAAAACAGTTTGTTATACAATACTGGTTCCCGGGTAATAATGCTGCAACACCTGGGTATAACTCCAACCATACTGCGCAATATACCCCGCCGCGCCATATTGGCTCATGCCAACACCATGGCCATTTCCATTTGTGGTGATGACCCAGGACTGGCTGCCGCTGTCATAACTCCAGCTGACAAGGTTTGCACCGTACATACCCCAACAGTTCTCGTAGAATTTTCCACCTGTAATCCGCTGGCCACACACCACAGCATAGTCTACATATCCGTTGGCATCCTTGTGAATCTCTGTAATCCAGGATTCCGGCTTGGATTCATACGCCTTGAAAACACTTTCTCCTACCATTTTTATAACATTGCTTCGCATGGTATCCAACTTGATGGTAGTGGCTTTGGGATAATACTTCGACGGAGCAAACTTCTGATCCAGCGCACTGTCTACACTGACGAGGTACGAGAAGTTGCCCCATCCCATATTGACGGCCGAATTCGTTTTAGCCGCGCTACAGCTTCCATAGGCTGTATTCGCCACATCGCCACCGTATTTGACAAGCACATCCTTCACGCTCTCCACGGCGGTAGATATCTCACTGCTATAACTGCTGGCTAGCCCCACGCTGGGTGTGGAAACACCATGGCGCAGCTGATAAATCAGCCAGGAATGGGCCGCTACTGCCTGTGCCTGATACAGGCTGCGCCTGTCACCGACACTAAGCTGCGCATTTGTAAAGCCACCCACCTCATTTGCCACGATTTTCTTGAGAATTTCCGTCGTATTCGCCGTAACACTTTTGTTTGTGTTCACGTCCCACACGGTAATGTTGCCCGAGCTGGAGCCCGTGCCATCATCGGAGCCAGAGCCGCCTGCCCCGTTGGGGTACAGCCAGTTCAGGTCCACATTACCGCTGATGCCGGCCACACTGCCCGCATTGGAGTATTGCCACATATGCACGTTGCCCATGCCCTGAGACGAACCCCAGTGAGCTACCCATGCATTGTAACCTTCATTCATTAGCCCCGCGCCATCGAACTGGGTCTTCATCCAGCTCTCACTGGCATAGAAGCCTGTTTGCGTGCCAAGTATCTGCTCAACCGCTACCATACCGGAACGCACAGCGTCGGTACGGCTGTCATACGTAGAATGATTATCTTTCAGGATCCACGGGTCTTCATAGTCAATATAGAAGGGAAGATCCAACGTGATGCCCGCGGCCTTCAAAGCTTTCCACTCGCTGGAATTTGCAATAAACTGTACTTCCTGCCTTGCTTCATTTCCGTTGAAGGCATCACTGTACCAGTATGCTCCCACCATCAGGCCGGCCGCTTTGGCACCTTTCACGTTTTCCACAAACTTTGTATCCATGGCATAGCCACCGGCCGCGTTGCTCCAACACATGGCGCGCACGATGACAAACTGCACACCCGAGGCCGCCACAGCATTCCAATCTATCGTGCCTTGGTGAGAAGACACGTCAATGCCGCGCAGCGGGCCCGTAAC
>CAMBHV010000065.1 GCA_945867255.1 uncultured Clostridia bacterium | reverse complement strand
TGCACACCAGCTGGATCTCTTCCCCGGCAATGGAGCTGCTGAACTGGAACGGGCCGCTGCCCACAGGGGCCTCCCACAGATCCGGCCCATTGATTTCTTCTACCGTTTTATCGGCAAGGATGTGCTGCGGCAGCACGAAGAAGTTTTTGTTGAATACGCCAAGGATGATATCGGGATCCATAGGCTGTTTGAAGTTGAATTTGACTTTATTGCCGTCCAACACTTCCACACCGATGGAATCTTCGCTGATCTCGGCACCACTGTCGTCTACACCTTCAAAATAGCTGAGGAACGAACGCTTGGAAGAATTGATCTGCGGGTCGCTGACGAGCCGGGCAGTGAAGGCCACATCTTCAGCTGTCACAGGTTCGCCGTCATGCCATTTGGCATTTTCATCGATGGTGAATGTGATGGATTGCTTGTCTTCGGCAACCTCCCAGGAAGATGCCAGGCGCGGCTCGTTTGTGCCGTCACCACGGTTCAGGACCAGGCGGTCATACAGCTGGTCAAAAATGATGTCGCCGTAGTTGCTGGAAGTGTTGAAAGGCATCAACGTCTCCCAGGTGGAGCTGACAGCCATGGTGACAACTTTTTCGCCGGTGGCTGCCCCTGCATCAGAAGATACAACAGAGTCTGTGGGCGCGGCTGGCGGTGCACATGCCGTCAGCAGAAACGCCGCAAGCAAAGCAACGATTGCTAGCTTTTTCATGCGAATTTCCTCCTTGTGGTTCATAAGATTTCTATTTGCGGGCCTTTCTCCAAGGCCATGGGTACAATGGAAAGAGCAAACTTATATTTTCATTTTCGGGTCCAAAGCATCTCGTACGCCATCACCGAAGAAATTGATGCTCAACACCGTCAGAATCAGGCAAATGCCTGGCGGCACCCACATCCAGGGCCGGGTGGAAAGTACGGTGATGGATTGCGCATCATACATCATGTTGCCCCAGGAAGCCTGCGGTGGCTGTACCCCCATGCCCAGGAAGCTAAGGGAAGATTCCATGATAATAGCCTGCGCGGTGCGAAATGTCATGGCAATTAAAACGGGTGTAAAGGTATTAGGCAAAACATATTTTATAATGATGTCCAGGTTTTTTGTGCCTATGGCGCGCGCCGACTCCACATATTCCTTTTCCCGAACCGACAGGACATTGCCATAAATCAGGCGCGCAAATTGCGGCCAGCCCATCACGCCAATAACAAGTGTTACGGACCATACGGATGGACCTACGACCGCCACCAGCACCAAAACCAGGATCATAGCCGGAAACGACATAAAAATGTCAGCCACACGCATGATGATAATTTCCGGCAATTTGCGGTAAAACCCGGCGATCAGCCCAAGCGGAACACCAAGTATCAGGCTGATGAAGGTGGAAAACAAGCCAACCAGCAACGATACACGGCCGCCATAGACAAGGCGTGCCAGAAGGTCACGCCCGACATCATCCGTGCCAAGCACATGCTCTGCACTTGGTGGGGCGCCGAAGGCAACCGGGTCAGAGGTGTATGGGTCCAGATGCAGCAGCGGGGGAAGCACCAGAACCAGAACGATCTCCACAAGAAGGATGATCAGCCCTGCTACGGCAAGCTTATGCGCGGTGAAGCGCTCCAGTACATTGCGAAAATAGGTGGCTTTGATACCGCCATTCGCACGTGCCTGTTTGTTCATGTGCACGCTCCTCCCTTCTTACTTGTAGCTGATGCGAGGATCCAGCAAACCATAGGCAAGATCCACCACAAGGTTCCCAATCAGAACCACTGCGGCCACCATCACGGTGATACCCATGATCACGGGATAATCACGTGCATTGATGGACTGTACCATCAGGGAACCAATACCAGGCCAGTTGAATATCTGTTCTGTAACCACAGCGCCGCCTACCAGTGTGGGAATGGACATGCCAATTTCCGTTACCACGGGGATCAGGGCGTTGCGCAGGCCATGGCGATATACGACTTTGTTCCAGCGCAGGCCCTTGCTTTTGGCTGTGCGGATATAATCTTCACTAAGTACTTCCAGCATGCTGCTGCGCGTAAATCGAATCCAACTGCCCATCTGCTGGAATGAGAGCACAACGGTGGGCATGATCATGTGCCTGGCCAGCATGGCATAGGTGCGCACACCGGTTGTGTCGTACATGCCGCCCATCGGAAGGATGTTCAGCTGAACCACAAACAGATAGATGAAAATCAGACCCACGAAGAAATTCGGGGTAGCTGCCGTAAAGAAAGATAACCCGGAAGCAGTATAATCCCATACAGAATACGGCTTCTTGGCAGCAAGTACACCAAGAGGAACTGCCACCAGAAGGCTGAGCACCATGGAAGAGCAGGTAAGAAGCAGTGTTGGCCCCAAACGCTCGCTGATCATGGTGAATACCTGGCGCCCTGTTCGATACGAAAAGCCCAGATTCCCCTGAAGGAATTGGCTCAGCCATGTGAAATATTGGACAATAACGGGTTTATCTAGCCCCAGTGCCACTTCGCGCCGGGCAATCTCTTCCGCCGTCATGCGCGGGTCCGCCAAAAGCATGTCCAGCGGGCTGCCAGGCGCCATGGAAGAGATAATGTACGCAAGGATCGTAATGCCGAAGAATGTCGGAATGGCGATCAGCAGGCGCTTGAGGATATATTTTGTCTTCATGGTTCCTCCTCTTTCTCCGGCTTGCGGTGGATGTACGGTTTGATAAAGGCTGGTCGCATTGGCAGAAAGCCCGTGCCGGGATAGCTGTCTGCCCCTAAATACCTTCTACAAAAGCCGCATGCCTTGCTTTCCTGTATTCTGCTATTTTCGCAAAAATTCCTGTTCCATATAAGCAATGTCACGATGAAGCAGGGCCACTGCAGATTCTTCATCCCCTTGCTTCAATGCTTGCAGGATCTGCCCATGCGAAGAGGTATCGGTGCGTTTGTTCTGTTCCCAGCTTTGGGTGTAATACTGCAAAGCCCCGCGGGAGAAAAAGCGCAGGATCCCCACCAGAGTCTGATAAATATACTCATTTTGGCACTGTTTGCACAGCAACAGATGAAAATTCATGTTATTGTGCCAGTGCCGTACAATGTTTTTTTCTTCGGCTAAGGCATCTCCCTGATGCACGTTTTCTTCCAGCTCGGCTATCTGGGCAGGTGTGATCGTGCGAATGGTCTTGCGGAGCGCACTTTCTTCTACGATAACGCGCAGTTCCTGCATATCCATAAACTGAGCAGGTGTGATGGGCACAACCTGATAGCCGAACCGGGGGATATTTACCAGCACGCCGTCGCGGCACAGTGTGATCAGCGCTTCACGAACAGGCGATTTACTGACAACATAGTTTTTTGTCAATGGTCCTTAATTTAACTCGTTGCCGGGAGGATATACCCCGCATACGATATCTTCAAATATCGCTTCCGCGACCTGATCTTTGATGGATTTTCTGGGTTCACGGTCCGGATAGATCGTCATGATAGTTCCCTTTCTTTTCCGCGCGGCCTTCAGGCACGCGCTGCCTCAACAGCAGTGCGGATATTTTCATATCGTGTGCCTGTGGGCAATGTGCAGTCGGCACCCAGAATAAAGCCTGTGCGCCCGGCCTGCTGAATAGCCTGTTGTACCTGCTGACGGATGGCATCTGCCGGGCCGTCTACCAGCACATCGCCCGGATGGTTGCCCAAACCGCCCATAACAGCGCACCCTTGGAAAAGCTCCCGGCCGCGGGAAAGGGAACAGGGGGCTTCATATACGCCCCAGTTTACAACATCGGAAAGGTCGGCATAACCTGCATAGCGTTCCATATTTAGATTTTCTTTGCAGATGTGCAAAATGGTATAGCCACCTGCCTCCCGGATGGCCTGAAGAATCTGCCGGTCGAACGGCTCAATATACTCGGCGAATTCTTCGTCGGTAAAAAAGTGATGTTCTCCGCCTAACGAGGCATAGAATACACCATCCATTCCGGCTTCCACATAGCTGCGCCCCAGCTGGCACAGAACATCCGTGATCCGCTTCATGGCGTCCAGCACGGGGGCTTTGTTGCGGCGCAGGTGTTCACACAGCATTTCACGCACCTGTTTGTAGCCGTACCGATGTTCGATAGGATGAATGGACGACGCACAAATGCCGTGCAGCGTTCCCACGCGAAAGGCGCTTGCATCGCTTTCGTCCAGAACACGCTTTGCCAGCTCCATCTGGCGCACCATGAAATCGTCGTGCATGCTCATGCTGCGTACTTGTTTCCAGTCTTCCGGAGCCTGAATGGGCCCCATGTCCGGGATCAGGTTTTCATTCATCAGCTTCAGAATATCGGTATCTGTCTGCTGGAAAAAGGCAAGATGCTCACGCACGGCTGCTTCGCCGTGATTGACCTCTTTTGGGAAATGCATGGAAAAACAGGCAGGGACGGCATCTGTATCGCGCCCTTCTATGGCTGCGATAACACGTTCTTTCTTTGTCATGGTGAATTCGCTCCTCATTTTGTATTCTTCACAGCCGGGCAGCAACCGGCTGGATCCATTTGCATTTTCATCGAGGCAATCCTAATCATATCAGTAACTATATTAGTAATGATATTATCATGATAGCATCATTTTAATACACCTTCAATTCCCACACATTCACAAGCTTTCCGTGAAAAATTTGGTATTTTGCACATATGTTGCGCAATATAGCTATTTCGTGCATACGCATAAATGGAACTTTACAGCTGAAAAATGCCCTTGCGCCGCAAAACAAGAGAGATACAAGGCAATAGCGCCGGCTAGGGAAAATAGAGGTGCTTTATATGGTAAAGAAATGAAAAACAAAAAAGGTGCGGAAATCCCGAAGGATTTCCGCACCTTTTTGCTTGCTTGATTTTAAAAGGGCGTCTGGCCTAACACAGATGCACCGGCAATGTTTTTACGCCTGCGGCAGATGAAGCACGGCATTACCGCTGAGCGACACGTATTTTCGGCAGGCCATAAGAGAAAACAGGGGGCTTTTCGTTAGGGAACCCCTCATATTGTGCTCATGGCCGGATGAATACATATTCCGTCTCGTTAGAACGCTGCGCACAAAAGTGATATCCCTGTTCACAGAAAGCTTGCAGTTGTTGCGGATGCTGCACATTGTGCTCGGCCATCCAGCGCACCATGGCGCCGCGCGCCATTTTGACATATACGCCTTTTTCCACTACTTTTCCTTTGGAAAGCTGGCCAAATATGCATTTGATGCACCTTGTGCCAGATGGCAAATGACGGCGCACGGCGCGGGAGTATTCTCCCGATGCAAGGTCCAAAAGAATATCGCCCTCATCCAGCACGGCCAATGCCAGTTTTTCCCCCCAGAACTCATAAAGGTCTTTGCCGCGAGGGGTGCGCAGCTTTGCCTGCATTTCAAGGCGATAAGGCACCACGGCATCCATCGGCTTCAGCACCCCGTACAGCCCTGACAGAATGCGCACATGCTGTTGCACATAGTCGAAATAGGACGCTTCAAACACTTGTGGAGCCATGTATTTGTATTGAATGCCGTCATATGCCAGAATAGCAGGTGTGGCTGCATGGGAAAGGCGCATGGCGGCATATTGCCCGAACGCCCGCCTGGCCAGTGTATCAGAGCAGCCCATTACGTGCCGAAACTGTTCGTATGGTATGGCGCGCAGTGTGTTTGCAAGATATTCCGCATCGCAAAGGAACCCTGGCTGCCCGGCAGGAGCCAGGGTGTCGGAATCTTCTACCATATTTTTAGCGGGCGAAAGGATTACCTTTATCATGAGATTGTATCCTGTTTATAGTGAGGAGCGGGAAGATAGTGTTCAAAGATCACCGCATCATACTGTTCCTGTAAAGAGGCAATGTCATCATCGGGGCGCGCCGTCCAGTATATGGGCATGGCGCCGCATGCTTCAGCAAAACGTACGAACGGAGTTTTTCGGCCTGGCCCGTGTGCAATAAATTGCGGGCGGGCGATTACATTGGAAAGCACATTCCCGTTGATCACATCCCAAACAGGGTGCCCGCTGCCAAGTGCATGCGGCGCGTCGGTAAGCTGGCCGCGCAGGATGTCCGGTGCATGTTTACGAAACCAGGCTACAATGCGTGCATCAAAACTTTCTATACAGAACGCGCCACCATACCGGGTGGTATAGGTGCGCATTAAGGCAAGGCCCTTTTCACACAGCTGGGCATTGTGTGGGCCTGTTTTCAACTCAATGATCAGTGGAACTTTTCCGGCTACGGTGTCGAACACTTCTGTCAGTAGAGGCATATGCAGGGCGCTGCCAGCCAGCGGCATCTCACGCAGCTGTGCTAAGGTATATTCGTCTACACGGCCTTTTACACCGCACATGCGCTCCAGCGTATCGTCATGGAACACCACCACTTCGCCATCTTTGGAGAGCTGAATGTCCAGTTCTATGCCATATCCGCCGGCCACGGCGGCGGCAAAAGCCGGCAGGCTGTTTTCCGGTACGCTTTGATCTTTTTTATACAGGCCGCGATGTGCGTGGTTCAACCCGTAAAATGGTGCGGCCTGTGCCGCAGTATAACTGCCGGGCCGAATGCAGAACCAAACGGCCACCAGCACGATGACGGCACAAAGTAGAATGATTTCCATTGCATATCCCTCACTTGCGGCAGCTGCCTGCCGCCATGATACATTGACCCACTTACGCCGGGCCGCCCTTATTTTACCGCCCGAAGTGGCCTGGGTAAAGCTTTTCTTTCACAAATTCAGGAAAATCGGGGACATCTTCACAATTTGGACATATCAAACAGGTAGTATTAAAAAGACAAAGAAAAATATGTGTCGTGCACCCGGAAGGGCTGCATGTGGAAAAACTGCCGGGAGTGCCGGCAACAGGGAGGGTTTCACAATGGCAAAGATATTGATCGCGGATGATGAACCGCGTATTCGAGAACTGATTCGAGAGCATCTGCAGCACGAGGGCTTTCAGTGTGCGGAAGCTTCAGACGGTGCTGCTGCGCTTGCTGCAGTGTCGGCGGGCGGGGTGGATCTGGTGATCCTGGATGTGATGATGCCGTTTATGGACGGTATGACCTGCCTGAAGGAAATGCGCCTGCGCGGGCTGGATGTTCCTGTGATCATCCTCACCGCGCGCGGTG